>CALCMD010000088.1 GCA_937965795.1 uncultured Lachnospiraceae bacterium
GACCTGTTCTGAATAGTTACACAAATTTACACAGAAATCATACAAAAAGGAGGACTTTCTATGAAAAATTTTAAAAAACTATATTTTTTTACCTGTGTTCTTTTTCTCTTTCTGGGTTCTGTACTGACTACACATGCCGCAGACAGACAATTCACGAAAAAGACCGTCGTTCTCAAAGAAGGGCAAACGAAAACCCTGACCTTACGCAACTCTTACACGACGCCAGAAATCATGTACCACGATCCGGAGACCAGCGTCTTTTCTTATGAGGTTCTCAGCCAGTCAAAAATAAAGGTAACCGCCGTACGTGCCGGAATTGATGACATCTATGTTTCCAACGGAAATACCAACATTTCCTGTCATCTGGTCGTCATGCCGTCAAAAAATCCTGACCTGAAGCTGAAAACCACAAAAAAAGGAACCTCCGTTTCCTATCAGGACATCCGCCTCACACTTCCAAAGGTCTGGAAAAAATACGGCTATGTCATCCTTACAAACGACGATTCCATTTCTTTTCATGCCAAAAGCAGTTACCGCACCGGCTGGTACGGCCGCGTTTTCTCCGTTGAATGGTGCAGCATAAAGGAATATGAAAAACGAAAAACGTATCTTCCCAATTACTCCTTCTTAAAGAGGAACGGAAATACCGTATACTATCTTACCCTCCCCACGGATGTACAGTTCAACACGGAGAGCAAAAAATGTGCCAGACACTATCAGGCGTTTGACAAGACAGTCAGAAGTATCAAAAAGTCCTTCAAAGTAAAGCCAAAGACCTGCAAACTTCCTGCTGCTTCTTAAAATTCTTTCTTTCTGAAATCAGCGAAGGGGCTGCCGCAGACAGCCCCTTCGCTTGCATTATAGAAGTTCCTTTGTCTTTCTTGCAAGATACAGTGGAAGATTGGTGATATATCCGTCTTTTTTGTAACTTCGTTTGGAGTAGCGAAGAGCGTGTTCAGGATGATGGTCAGCAATATACCTTTTGAAAGAGGGTGCGGATTTATCTTCGCCGCCTTTAGCTTCAACGGGGATAATCTCAGTGCCGTATTGCAGAACAAAGTCTATCTCGTTATTTTTGTCGGAGAAATATCGCGGCTCAACATGGAACTGACCGTGAAGCTGTTGTAAGACATAGTTTTCGGTCAGTGGGCCCTTGAATTGATAGTCTGCCTTCAAAAGGATTGCGCTGTTGTCAATGCCAGCCATGTGCTTGAGAAGTCCGGTATCAAATACAAAGAGCTTGAATTGATCCAGCTTATCAAAGGCAGACAGTGGATGCTCCATCTTGGAAACATTGTAAACACGGTTGAGCATTCCGGCTGAGACAAGCCATTCGATAGCCTCTTCAAAATCACGCGCCCTGCCGCCCTCGCGGACAGCACCGTACATGAACTTCTCGTTAGGCTTGGCAAGCTGGGCAACGATGCTGCGGAAAACCATGAGTATGCGTCCGCTGTTGACCTCCCCGTTGTGCTTGGAGAAATCATTTTCATAAACCTCAATAAGCTCTCGCTGTATCTGAAAAATTCTTGACGGATCCTTGTACTTTACCCACGAAGCAACACATTCAGGCATACCGCCGATAATGAGGTAATTGTTATAGGCTTCAAGCAAACGCTTGTGGAAGATTTCCTCAATCTGCTGTTCCTTTTGAATGCTGTCGTAGTAGGTGTAAAGTGCAGGGTCAGTTGCATGAAGAAACTCATCAAAGGTAAGAGGGTAGATGTCAAGCAGATTGACCATGCCAACCGGATAAGACTTTGGCTTCGCAAGAAGCGTACCGAGCAAGCTGCCTGCGGCTATGACATGATATTCGTTTGCTTTCTCTTTGAAGTATTTGAGTGTATTTAGTGCCTCCGGGCATTCCTGAATTTCATCGAAGATGATCAGCGTTTCTTCCGGAAGTATCTTTTCACCAGCGATCATAGACAGAATTTCAATAATGCGCTGAGGATTTTTGTTAACCTCAAAGATAGATTTGAGTTCATCTTCCTCGTCAAAGTTGAAATAGACACAGCTCTCGTAGTGGTTTTTTCCAAACTCCTTCATAAGCCATGTTTTGCCTACCTGTCGTGCTCCTTTCAGCACCATCGGCTTGCGCTCCTCGCTGGATTTCCATTTCATCAGATCTTCAATTGCATTGCGTTTCAAGTGAATCACCATCCTTTCTGAGTGGCCAATAATAGTATGACACATTTTTTTGGGCTTTTCAATATGATTTACGCACATTTTTCTGTCAATATTCGACTCGAAAATCACATTTTTCTAAGGATGTGTTTATTCTTCTTTTGAAACTCCTGCATCTATATGAATCCAGAATGCCGCAAGGAAAAACAACAGCAGGGAAAAGATTCCCATCAGGACACTTTCGAAAAAAGCCCTCTGAATGCTTCCCTGAAAGGATGCTTTTTTCATTTCCATAAGAAAAGACAACGCCTCTGTTTTTTTCTTCCACAGTCCCGACCAGAATCCGAAATCTGACCAGGTGGAGGGTATCATATCCTGCGGAATCTGTATCTGCATCGCCGCTCCCACGCAGATTCCCAGCAGGCATATGTCAAAACAACACCGCCAGAAAAGCTTTTCCCCTTTTCGCACCGCCGCCTTTTGTCTGCTGTATATCCACACCAGGAGCCATAGGGAAACTGCCAGCGGAAAGAGAAGAAGCGCTGCTTTTGCCATGCCGTAGAAAAGCGCCCACTCTTCCGTATCCCCGCTGATTCCATACTTTCCCTCCAGAATCCGTACAATTTCCCCCGGCTGCCTTTGACGGTCTTTCACCGTTACCGCCAAAAAAACCTGCTCTTCTGTTTCCAAAGTCTGAATGACCATCAGATGCTCTTCCTCTTCCAGAATCCCCCGTATGACATATGCCCGATTCCCATAAAGAATCTGCTGGCCAATCACGTTTCCAAATCCAAACAGTTCCTCCGCCGTCTCCCGGTCAAGGAGACATCCCTTTTCATCCTCCGTCCCCAGACAGTTTCCGGACGGAAAGAGAATGCCGGCATTTCCCATAACGTGAAGCAGGCTTACCTCCGCCTCCCTCCCGGATGCTTCTCCCTTTATGGATACTCCCGTTTCCTCCGACCAGAAAACCGGATACAGCGCTTCCTCCTCTTCCTTCTTTTCCAGAATTTCCGCAGCCAATTCCGCAGATATGCCATTTTCCACTCTGACCGTAACCATATCGCAGAATCTGTGAACCGCGCCCGCCGCCTTTCCACCCCGGTAAAAGCACAAAATGGAAACCAGAAAGAAAAAAGCTACGCATACCCGGCGCCCATACCGTCTCATGGCTCTTCCAGACGGACCCTTCCGCCCGGCTCCACATTTCGGTCCGCACCTGTAATGATATCCTGTTCCGCTGTCAGCGTGCCTTCCTGCAATGCGGCATATTCCTCATTTTTGTCCAGTACCGTGACATCCACCCGCCTTGCGATCCGCTCTGTTCCCAATACTGTCTCTGTTTCCTCCACTACCAGCACATACGCCTGATTATTATCATAATAGAGCGCCGAAAGCGGAACTGCGCACGGCTGTGTGTTTGGCTTGCTCACGGTTTCCATCGACGCGGCTGTCCCGATTTCCAGAGCATCCGGCGGAAGATCGACCGTGACATCTAAAAGCTCCTGATTTTCCTCGCTCCGGCTAAGAGCTGTCACCTCCAGATTTTCGATCTCCTTCTTACTCCCCTCTGCCGCCAGCTTCACCGCATCCTTTCTGGCAATATATTTCTCCTGCTCTGCCGGAATCTGCGCTACAAAGCGGCTTCCCGCCGTCAGGTCCGCCAGCAGTATGGCCGTCCCGTCCGGCGTGCGGTCCCCGGTCGTTAACGTCACCTTTGTAACCACCCCTTTGATGGGAGAGAGCACCTTTCCCTCCTGTTTCTTAATCTTCTCCAGCTTTTTAAGCTCCAGTTCTTTTTGTTCTCTCTCGATTCCGGCGATCTCCGAAGAGCTGTCACGGGCAGCCGGAATGCTGGCGCTGCTCACCGCTCTTGTCGCGTCCCGCAGCGCCTTGTCGCGGGCTTCTACCGCCGCCTCGTACGCTTCCCTTTTTTCCTCCACGGCCTGTCTGAGCTGCTCTTTTGTTTCCTTCGCTTCGGTTTCCTTTTTCGCACCGGATTTTTTCTGATATTCCTTTAATGCCTGCTCCGCACTTTCCTTCTCCTTTTGCGCCGCTTCTTCTACCGCCTTCGCATCTGCAAGCTCCGCCTGATAAGCTCCCTCTTCCTCCTGCGCATTTGCCTTCTTTTCGATTTCCTGCCGGTTCTGGGCCGCCTGTTGAAGCGCTTCCTCCTTTTGTTTCAAAATCTCTTTCAGTTCTTCCTCCTGCTCTCCCGTCTCGTTCCTAAGCATTGGCTTTTCCCGGCTTTCCAGCGCTTTCTTCGCCTCTTCCAGCTCTTTTTTCGCCTTCTCCACCTCCCGGTTCCCTTCGGTCTCAGCATCGGCATAGGAATCCGCCGCCTGCTGCTGTTCCAGGCTTTTTTGCTGCGCCGCCACACTTCTCGCACTCTGTCCGTCCCCGTTTTGCAGATCGCTCTTTTGCAGCTCCCTCTTTGCGTCAAGAATCTGCTCTTCAAGCTCCTCCATGTCCAGTTCAAACAGAAGCTCCCCTTTTTCCACCTGCTGCCCCACATCGACATAGATCGCTTTGACGACCTGATTTGGCTCCGTTAAGACCGCCTGCTCCCGCTTCTGTTCCACCTTTCCCTGTGCCGTTACCTGATGGGAGATGGTCATGCCCTGCATTTTTGCCGTCTGTATTCTGGGAATCCCCGTACTGTCCGCCGCTCTGGAAAGCAGTGTAAATAAAACAGCCAGAACCAGAAACCCGCCGAGCAGACGAAACACATTTTTTCTCATGATAACACCCTTCCTTTCCTTATTCCTTGACTGCCGCCGCCACGATCCCCTGCTCCAGATAGTCCTTTCCTCCCAGAAATACGAACAATGCGGGGATCAGCGCCAGCACGGATGTGGCAAACGCCATGCCTGCCCGTGACAGATCAATGTCCGGCAGGAACAGAGACATCGGCCAGAGCGCTTTGTTTTTCAGAAATGTAAGCGGCTGCTCAATCAGGTTCCAGTATTCCAGAAATCCCAGCACCATAGCCGATACGATGCCCGGTGAACCGAGCGGCAGCCCAAAATGCAAAAAAATACGCAAATCCCCCGCTCCGTCCAGCTTTGCCGACTCGATGATGGCCTCCGGCACCTGACAAAAGAACCGGTACATCAGAAAGACCGGAAAGGTGGAGAATACGGCCGGAACTACGACCGCCAACTGGCTATCCAGCATGTGAAGCCTGTCAAACAGAAGATATTCCGACAGCATCAGAACCTGAAACGGCATCATCATCAGAATAATATAAAGACGAAACAGAAATTTCTTCCCCCGAAACGAATACCGCGCAAATCCCCAGGCTGCCGGAACCCCGGCCAGAAGCTGCCCTCCTAAAATCGCCGCCGTCATTTTTACCGAATTCCAGAACATGACAAACACCTCCGGCGTATCCAGCAGAAGCTTCACCCAGGATTTCAGCGTCGGGAACCTGGGCAGAAAGCTCCATTTGACATATCCTCCCCCGCCCGCCAGCACAGGCGCCAGATTTTCTTTCAGCTCATCGCCGCTCATTAAAGAGCCGGAGAGCAGAAAGAAAACCGGAAAACAGGCGGCAGCAGCCATAAAAAGCAGCACGGCCAGACCTGCTCCTCTTACCAGGAACACCTTCTTTCTCTGTTTCATGTTTCCCCCTTATCCCATGCCCGCCGCAGAAAGAGAATCAAAAGAAAAATAATCATTCCATTGACAACTGCGGCAGCAGCCATTTTATCCAGATCCAGATCGCGGAACCAGTTGTTAAACAAATGCTGCATCATATAGATGCTCTCATGCGGGTAATCTCCCGCCAGCAGATATGCCTCCCGGAATACCTTAAACGAATTCAGCAGGGACAGTACACTGATGGTATACAAGGACGGCAGAAGATTCGGCAGGGTAATATACAGGAAGCATTTCAGCTCTCCTGCGCCGTCTACGCGGGCCGCTTCGTAAATATTTTCAGAGATTCCCGACAGTCCCGCAATCCAGAGTACAATATCATAACCAAGATTCTTCCACAGGTAACTAAATACCAGAACCCCGAAAGCGCCCTCTGCATTCATCCAGTCCTGCCCCTGTACCGAAAACAGCGACAGACATCCATTCAGAAGTCCCTGCGGCTGAAACACGAATCTCCACAGCAGTACCACCGAAGCTGTGGGAATCGCCATCGGAACCAGAAAGGCGCTTTTTAGCAGACTCCCAAGCTTTGTCTGGCGATGCAGAAATACGGCAATCAGCAAAGACAACACCAGCAGGAGTGGAATACAAGAAACTGTAAACCGTATCGTATTCATGCCTGCCAGCCGGAATGCAGGATTTTCAAAAACCGCCTGATAATTGGCAAATCCTACCCATTTTCCGTTTACCGCCTCCAAAAAGGAACGGCGCGCCACGTCCAGCAGGGGAAGCAGAAGAAAAATCCCAGTCCCCAGAAGGCTGGGCAGGATAAACAGCAGTCCCGCCCGTTCTCCTTTTTTGTATGTCCTTTTTCCAAACTTCATAGGATCAGCCTATTCTGCCAGATACAGATTGACCTTCTGTACAAGAGCCGTGACAGCCTCCTCCACGCTGCACTCCTCTTTCAGATATTTCACTGCCTGCTCGATGACGGCCTCTTTGATGACGTCGTCCATAAGGACAGGTGTATCCAGAGATTCTATCTTTTCGCGCAGGGCGTCAAAATCCGCTTTCTCCGGCCACGAAATCGTCAGCTCCTCAAACATTCCCGTCCCTGAATCGCCGACACAGAGGGATGTCTCCGGCGCATTCTTCACTTCTATGGTCGCCGCGTCAAAGGCTTTCCGGTTGATCGGGAAACCTCCTCCCTGGTCCAGCTTCTGGGACTCCTTTCGGAACACATAGCTTACGAATTTCTTCGCGTCCTCTGTCATGGCGCTTTTGCTGCTGACGCCAAAGATTGTCTGCGGGCAGTAAACCTTCTTCCCTGCCAGGCTCCACAGTCCGTATTCCTCGTTCATCTTCTTCTTAACTGCAAACATCTGGTTGAAGCCTGAAACAGACCCCAGCGACCCGGCAGCCGCTTTCAGGTTTCCTCCGACAACCTCCATGCTGTCCATATCTATTCCATCCCATGTGCCGACTCCCATACTCCCTATCGTATAAACTACATTTTCTATCTTTTCTTCCGGATAGTTTCCTGTATCAAAGATTCTCTTAAGCTGTGTATAAAATTCTTTTACCTTTTCCTGGTTTAAACTGCCGTCCTCATTCAGCAGGGCGGGCGAATAAGCCTGATAGAATCTCTCTGCGGTCAATTCCGGCGAAGCCGTATTTACAATCGCTTCCACATCTTTCTCTTTTTTTCGTAATTCCTCCACTTTATCCGCAAACGCCCTCATATCAGAAGAAGCTTCTATCAGCTCTGCATTTCCCTCTATCGCCGGCATACTAAAACGCGAAGGAATCGCATAAAGTTCGCTTTCCTTCCGATAAGTTTCCGCAACATTTTCAAAACATCCGTCCCCTGCCTTCAATTCCTCCAGTATATCTGACAAATCGGTAAGCAATCCCTTCTCCATATAGGATGCGACAGGCAGTCCATCCAGCACCAGAATATCCGGGCCCTTGCCGGCCATGATATCGGCATTCAGCGTCTTAAGAGCATCAGACACCGTAGTTCCATCCTCGCCGCTGATTCCGATCTGGAAGTTCACGCAGTAATCGGTATTTTCTTTCTGGAACAGGGAAATCGCCTGACGTATATCCGTATTATCACGGAGGGCATACAGCTTTAACTCCTTGCTGGGCTTGCTCGGCGTATTCTCCGACCATGTATATTTCAGAAGCTTACTGCCTCCATTTCCCGTTAACTCGTTTGCCAGCGCCAAAAACGAACCGCCCTCCAGCGCCGCCACCGCCACCAGCCCCGTATCCGGACTTCCCAGAGAATTCAGGTTTCCATCTATGATCTGCTCATTCACAGAACCGCCTGAAATATGGCGGTAAATACCGCTGCTGCTGCAATAATAAAAGCAGTTATCCTCCAATCCATCGGCAAACACAATCTGTTTGCTGGATGTATTGAAGCTCTCGATTCCTCCCGCCTGTTTCACCGCATCCAGCAATATCTGATCCTGCGGCGCAGCTTCTCCTGTCTGCGCATCATACAGCGCTGTATTTCCATCTGCTCCGACAATCAGCGTATCTCCGGCAATCTCAAAACTGTCCACACCCGATAAAACTTCTTTCTCAAGCGTCCCCGTGGAAGGATTGATCTGATACAGTTTTCCATTGTAATCGTTCCCGAACAATGTCCCGTCCGGTGCATACCGTACGCTTGACAAACCGTTCTTCATGTCCATCTCATAACCTGTAAAACCGGATTCCTCCCCATCTTCGGATTCTGCGCCTTCTGTCTCTTCCTTTTCCGCTTCCGTCCCCAGATCAACGTCTGCCGCACCGGAAATTCCTGCCAGAACTCCTCCCGATGAAAGGTCTTTATCCATGTCCTCCAGCTCCAGACTGACCTCCTGGAACTGAAACTGGCCTGTCATATAAAAGTATCCCTGGGTCTCTCCTTTATATCCGAGCATAAAAGCCTCTCCGGCAGGTGACAGGACGGCGTCCATCAGGTAGATATCCTCCCCCGTGATGTCTTTTCCAAGCTCCCCTTTCTTCTCCCAGGCGCCTCCTTCGTCCGCTAAGTCCCATACCCCGTAATTCATGTCTGCATCGCATCCAAAAACCCGTATCGTTCCATCCTGAAGTACGGCCACATCCAGCGCCTGCACCATTTCTTCCGGCAGGGGCATTTCCTCCTCCAGATATCTTCCCATCGCCTGCCCGCCGGACGTGCCAACGCTTTCCCCCACGCTTCCGTCTTTTGCGGAACAGCCGCCAAGAGCCGTTACTGCCAGCGCTGCCGCCAGAAAAACGGACAGCGCTCTTTTTCTGTTTTTCATAGGTATCCTCCTTATTTTGTTTTCTGTCTCCACCATATCATGTGTTTCTCTATTTTTTCTCTAAATTAAAAAAAGACACAAAAGATTCACGTTTCCAGGGGGAATGATGTGGATTTTTAGAGATTCTTTAGAGATACTTGTGCTATATTCTATAGTAAGAAAGGATTGATTCACTTGAGAATTTTGATGATCGAAGATAATAAAGAACTGTGCCGCTCCCTTTCTTTTCAGTTGAAAGCGGAAGGCTTTGAAGTGGACGTGTGCTATGACGGCGGGGACGCCCTTCTTTTTATCAGGCAGGAAGCCCACGACCTGATTCTTCTGGACCGGATGCTTCCTGGCATGGATGGCCTGGCCGTTCTCCATGCGGCAAGAAAGCAGAATATTTCCACGCCCGTAATCCTGCTTACCGCACTGGGGGAACTTGGCGACCGAATCGCCGGACTGGACTGCGGCGCGGATGATTACATCGTAAAGCCCTTTGACTTTCAGGAGCTTATGGCAAGAATCCGCTGTATTCTCCGCAGACCCAGGCAATGGGAGGACAGACAAAATCTGCGCTTCGGGGATGTATCCTATGATCCGTCCCTTCGCAAAATGACCTGTCAGACGGCAGAATGCTCCCTGTCCAGACGGGAAGGAGAACTTCTGGAACTGTTTCTTCGAAATGGAGGGCAGATTCTGCCGCGAAATGCCATCCTTTCCCGTGTATGGGGCCCTGATTCCGCCGTAGAAGACGGCAACCTGGATAATTACATTCATTTCCTGCGCCGAAGGCTGAATGCTATGAACAGCCGTCTTTCTCTTCGAACCGTACGCAGCATCGGTTACCGTCTGGAGGATACCGGCGCTCCCTCGCAGCTTACCTAAGTATTTTCAGTCAGGAGGACTTTATGTTTCAGAAACTGCATTTACAAATGACGCTTTTCTGCGCTCTCATCACCAGCCTGATTCTGGTGGGGCTTTCCTGTATCTGTCTCTATATTTCCGAACAGGGCGCCGCACAGAACAGCTACATGGTTTTCCAGAACACGGTCAGCTCCCTGTTAAGCCACCTGGAAAACCAGACGACCATCTCCCATGAGTGGCTTCTTCAGATGAAAGCTTCCAACAATCTTGATCTTTTCCTTTACGACAATGGACAGCCCCTTTTTTTCAATACCATGAAACAGGATTCTGCTATAAACGAAGCGCGCAGGCAGGCTATGGAAACAGCGAAAAAAAGCTATAGGTTGAATCTTGATGCGGATGAGAGTTGGAACATCCTGACGCGCCATGTAGAATTTCCCATGAAGGCTTCCGATGGAAAGGATTATTATGTTTCCGCCGCCCTTCTGTCCCGGAAAGGCGGCGTACTCTCTGCCATATTCCTGCACGATCTGGATGCCGAGCATGAGGCTTTTTTCAGGCAGCGCATGCTGTTCTTTTTCATTGATCTGGGAGCCATCCTCCTGCTCTCCATTTTTTCCTGGTTCTTCACCGGACGGATGATTCGCCCTCTGCGTGAAAACCGGAAGCGGCAGATGCAGTTTATTGCTTCCGCTTCTCATGAACTGCGTTCTCCTCTGACTGTGATCTTAAACAGCCTGTCAGCCATGAAAATTGCAAAAAAAGAAGACTCCGAAGCTTTCTTTCGTACCATCCAGTCCGAAGGTGAACGGATGTCCCGTCTCATCGGAGATATGCTCACCCTCGCAGGCGCTGACAATGGCTCCTGGAGCATTCATCCTTCTTCGGTCGAACTGGACACCCTGGTACTTCAAACCTGCGAAAAATTCGAAACGGCAGCATGGCAGAAAGGGATTTCCCTCTCTGCCATGCTGCCCGAAGAAGAACTGCCCCCCTGCATCTGTGATGGAGAACGTATCGCCCAGGTGCTCTCGATCCTTCTGGACAATGCCTTAAGCTACACCCCCTCCGGCGGAAGCATCCGGCTCTCCCTTCTCCGGGAGAAAACCCGGTTTCTGCTGCGCGTCTCTGATAATGGCCCCGGTATCGCAGACTGTGAAAAGCCACTGGTCTTTGAACGCTTCTACCGGGCCGACGCCTCCCGCCGGGATAAGGAACACTTTGGTCTTGGGCTCTGCATCGCCGGAGAAATCATCCGTCTGCACGGAGGAAAAATTCAGATCGAGGACACTCCCGGAGGCGGCGCCTCCTTTGTGATTTCGTTGCCTTCTCTCAGCTTATAATCTTATAATAGGTCTTAGCCGTCCTGCCATACACGATACAGTACAAAAGAGCAAACAGGATGATCGAGCCAATGGTACACAGCACAAAAAGCTGTACATTGAGAAGTCCCATCAGAAGGAGAATCTGCCGGATCATATGAAAAGCAGCCAAAATATGGATTCCTGCCATGATTAACGGCAGGTAGAATACCGTCAGCACCTGGCTCCGTATTGTTTTCTTCACCTCCATACGGCTCATACCTACCTTCTGCATGATCTGATACCGCTCTCTGTCCTCGTACCCCTCGGATATCTGCTTATAATAGATGATCAGAATAGTCGCCATGAGGAAGAGAAATCCCAGGAAGATTCCCAGAAACAAAAGTCCCCCGTTCGTGCCATAAAAGCTGCTGCGCGCCTCCGCCACGCTTCTCACAGAGCCGTCCAGACCTGCGGCCTGTAGTTCCCTATTCAGCTCTTCCCAGACCTGAAGCTGCTCCTCCGGTTCCATATCCAGATCAAATCCGCAGTAATAGTTCCACATCGGCGTATCCTCTGAGGTGCCTCCCTGCAAAGCGCCGGAAATCTTTCCTGATACAGATTTATCCGCCAGAACCAGATAAAACGTATCCACCGTGCTTCCCAGTCGTTCTCCCGGTATCGGGAATTCCTCTAGAACCTCCTTTATCTGAAAATCCATATCTCCAAAACGGATTTCTTTCTCTTCCATCTCCCCGGAAACCGGATAGACGAGCACTTCCTTTTCCTCTAACGTAACATTCCTGCCGCTCAGACGGTTATAATCCTCCAGAGTGATACACTCCACGTCGGCATAATCTGAAAGATTCGTCGAACTTCCATCGGAAGGTACGAACTGATTTCCCGATTTCAGAGTAAAATAGTACTTCAAAAAATAGGCCACTTCATCCATAGGCTCCGCATGATATGCTGTCAGCGCCTTTTCTTTGATTTCCTCTACCTTCTCTGTCGTCTCCTCCGTCGCCATCTTCATATCAAAACAGACATTTCTCGGATAACGCACCCGAAGCGAATCCTCCGTTCCCAGATACACACAGACAGTTGTAGAAATCAAAATCAGCACCCCGGTAGACAGCACGCAGATGCTTGCCAGTCCCGCCGCATTCTGCTTCATCCGGTACATCATGCCGGAAACCGTGATAAAATGATTCGTCTGATAATAAAATCTCTTCTTCCGGCGCATAAGCTTCAGGATTGCGATGCTTCCGGCCGTAAACAAAAGATAGGTTGCGATGATAACCAGAATCACCGCCAGGAAAAACAGCTCCAGCGCATCCACCGGATCTTCTACCGTAGCCGCCATATAATAACCGATTCCCAGAAATACAAATCCCGCAACGGTCATGACCCATTTCGTCTTTGGCTCCTTCTCTCCGACATTTCCGCCCTTTAAAAGCTCTACCGGGTTTGCCATATGAATCTGTCGCAGAGTATTTAGAAGATTAACTGCAAAAATCACTCCAAACAGAACCATTGCCTCTGCCATCGCCCGCGGCGCCACCTCAAATTTCAATGCCATAGAAAGCCGTAACACCCGTTCCACGCCCAGGTAGACCAGCTTGGAAAACAGCACTCCAAAACCAAGCCCCATTCCCATGCTTAAAAGAAAAGCAAAGATACTCTCCCACAGAACGACCCTGCCCAGATGGCGTTTTTCCATGCCCAGGATATTATACAGGCCAAATTCCTTCTTCCGGCGTTTAATCAGAAAGCTGTTTGTATAAAACAGGAAAATGACTGCGAAGATTCCGATAATCCAGCTTCCAAAATCCATGATTGACTGGATCGAGCCGCCGCCTCTCATATTGTTCATACTCTCATTCATAGAAAGCCCGCGGATGATATAGTACATCATAATCGTACCCATACAGGTCAAAAGATATGGAATATAGGTCTGTGCGTTTTTCTTCATATTGTTCAGCGCCAGTTTTTCATAGAAAAAATTATTCATTTCTGTCACCACCTGTCGCCAGCAGTGTCAATGTATCCGATATTTTCTGATACATCTCATCCTCCGTCATCGATGCGCGGTAAATCTGGTGGAACACTTCGCCATCCTTGATAAAAAGCACCCTCTTCGCATGACTTGCCGCTTTTACGCTGTGCGTCACCATCAGAATCGTCTGCCCGTCGTCATTGATCTCCCCAAACACCCGCAGAAGCCCTTCCGTGGCGCGGGAATCCAGGGCTCCCGTCGGTTCATCTGCCAGCACCAATTTTGGTTCCGTAATCAGCGCTCTGGCGACTGCCGCCCTTTGCTTCTGCCCTCCGGACACCTCATAAGGATATTTCTCCAGAATCTCCAGGATGCCAAGCTTCCCCGCTATGGGCTCCAGCCTTTTGTTCATTTCCTCATATTTCTTTCCGGACAGTACCAGCGGAAGGAAAATGTTATCTTTCAAAGAAAACGTATCCAGCAGGTTAAAATCCTGAAACACAAATCCCAGGTTTTCTCTTCGAAAAGCGGATATTTCTTTTTCTTTGATTCCCGTGATATTTTCCCCGTTCAGGAGTACCTCGCCGCTTGTCGGCTTATCCAGCGCCGCCAGAATATTCAGAAGCGTCGTCTTTCCGGAACCGGACTCGCCCATGATTGCCACATACTCACCCTCTTCCACGGAAAAGGAAACATTCCCAAGCGCCTGTACCTGGTTCCCTCCAAATCTGGGAATATAGATTTTCTTTAAATTGTGTACTTCCAAAATTGCCATTTTCTTACCTCCTCATGTTCCACAGTTCATGCTTTCTTCGCCTTCTCTGTGCTTCTGTCCTGAGTATAGCAGAACAGGGAACTGCGCTGCCATTTTTCCGGCTTACAATTCCCTGCGTAACCTTACGATTTTGTAAGGTGTGGAGATTTTTATTTTCGGCTTAATCCACTTCCAATTTCGCTGACTCCAATCCCAGCATGACCCGCGTTCCCTCTCCGACGACAGACGTAATCCGGATTTCGTGATTCAGCTTATTCAGGATACTTTTACACAGATACAGGCCGATACCCGTGGATTTCCTGTCAATACGGCCATTATACCCGGTAAATCCCTTCTCAAAAATGCGGGGCAAATCCTCCGGTGCGATTCCGATACCGGTATCCTCAATCACCAGCGTTTTCGGGGATTTCTCCTCCATATAGATGGAGATTTCTCCCTTTCTGGTGTATTTAATGGCATTTGAGAGAAGCTGTTCCAATACAAAGACGAGCCACTTCTCATCCGTGATCACGGTAACGCCCAGCTCCTGATAATTTAAACGCAGCCGTTTTCGGATAAAGCTTTTCGAATATTTCCGCACCGCCTGCCTTACGATATCGTCCAGTGGATGCTGCCGGATTTTCAGATCGGCGCCCATTTCCTCCATCCGGAGGTATTGCAGCACCATCCCTACATATTCCTCCGTCTTAAAGAGCTGCTCCGAAAGCTCTTCTTTATCCGGGTTCTCTTCTGACTGAAGAAGCAGACGCATGGCCGCCATCGGCGTCTTGACCTGGTGCACCCACATCGTATAATAATCCTTCATTTCTGTATATCTGCCATAATACTCCGACTCCAGCCGGCATTTATACTGAAATACCTCTTCCAAAAGTTCCCGGTATTTCTCCTCCAGTGGATTTTCCGGCTCCGGAATCTTCTCAAGCGTAAGGAAAACATATTTCTTCGCCATCTCAAGCTGCGCCATATGTTTCACAAATCTCCGGAAATCAAGCGCCATATAAATCCCGCCAAGAACGGTAAATAGAAGCAGACCATATCCTACGGAACCAAGCGGAAGTTCTGAAAGTGAAAAAACTGCCAGGAATATCGTCATCCACAAAGCCGTCAGCATGATTGCTTTTCGATTCATTTTCAAGTAAGCTGTGATATTCTTTCTATTACTGTTCAATGAAATACCCGATTCCTTTCTTTGTGGTGATAAAATCTTTCACGCCCGCTTCCTCCAGTTTTTTCCGAAGGCGGGTCACATTGACCGTCAGCGTATTGTCATCCACATAGCTGTCCGTTTCCCAGAGCCTCGTCATGATCTTATCCCGGCTCACGACATTACCTTTTTGCTCCATCAGAATCTGTAAAATCTTAAATTCGTTTTTTGTCAGATCTACCTTCCTGTCCTCATAAAGCACCGTAGCGTCCGAAAGATTCAGGATAACTCCCCTGTGTTCACAAAGCTGCGTCTGCCCGCCGAAATCATAGGTTCTTCGAAGCATGGCCTGAATCTTTGCCATCAGCACATTCAGATCAAACGGCTTTGCCACGAAATCATCGCCGCCCATATTGACCGCCATGACGATGTTCATATTATCAGAAGCAGAGGACAGAAAAACAATCGGCACGCGGGAAATCTGTCTGATCTGACTGCACCAGTGATACCCGTTGAAAAAGGGCAGGGAAATATCCATCAGTACAAGCTGCGGAGAAAAAGAAACGAACTCTGCCAGCACGTTCTTAAAATCCTCCGCACACCGCACTTCATACCCCCAGCCCTCCATATGCTTTCTGATGATCTCTGCAATCGTAATGTCATCCTCGACAATCATGATCCGGTACATAGCTCCTCCTGCATAAAAACCACTTTTTGGAATCCTTTCCGTGTTTCTAACAGGTTCATTCTACCAGAATCTTTCCCCTTCGTCCAGCGGGTATCCCTTCGGCTGCCGCCGGAAAGGCTTTGCCAGAAGAAATCCTCCGAAAATCACGCCGTTCACCAGAAGAGCCGGCAGCAGATCCCCCCATGCGATATACTGGTTCTGAAAAGCCTCTGCCGAACCCCCGGAAAGAATTGCCGCCAGATTATTATTCAGAAAATGCAGGACGACCGGAACCCAGATATTCTGCGTTTTCATATACGCCCAGGCAAAGAAAATCCCCAGAGAAATGCAGGTAATTAACTGTGCCGCAGCCATCGCCGGTCCCGTTTCCGTTGTATAGTAACAGAAGTCAAGGGGAAAATGCCAGAGTCCCCAGACGATTCCCAGCACGATAACTCCTGCCCGCAGGCCAAACTTTTTCTGAAGCAGCGGCTGTAAATAATACCTCCATCCATACTCTTCCCCCAGAAAAGCGATGTATACGAGAAAAAAATTTATGAACAGAGCCGCCAGGCCAATCCAGGTACCCGGACTTTCGGCAATCAGCAGAAACATGGATAACTGTCCGGTCAGAGCGCACGTAAGCGCCAGCCTGAGCACGAACAGGCCGATAAAAACAGCAATACAAACTACCGACGCCTTTGTGCTTTTCCACCCCAGCCCATAAGCTCTCCTTTTCTCTTTCCCTGCCGCCAGAAGAAGAATCCATCCAATCAGGCTTCCCCCGATCAAAACATACTGGCTGGCAAGATTCCACGCAGAAACTCCCGTCCCGGATACGATAACCAGTTCATTCGGCAACAGAACGGACAGGATAGCGAGCGCAATCATGACCCCCGTAACCAGCAGAAAAAACCGGAAAAACCATTTCGGCACGCCTGCGTCCTTTTTTCCCGTCAGCAGACAGCCAAGCATCACCCCGGCAGCCGGATACAGCATCTGGGCATTCGGAAATACATTCAAATTCATATGGTATGTCACCCCATACCACATCAGAAGCCCCATCGCAAAGGTTATTCCATATGCAATAAAAACAAAGATCGCCAACTGCTTCTTCTCTGCGCTCCCTTTCATAGCTTCTTCCTCCTGTGCTCTACTTGATATAAAACTGCACCAGTTTCATGTTTTCATCAAAAGCAATCGTAAACTGTATGCTTCCATCGGCGTACTTTCCAATCATGACGACGCCTCCAAACTGCTCTCCCGTCTTTTCATTTTCAGAGCCGACCGTAACCGTCTTTTCAACTTCCTGAAATTCGCCGCACCTTTCGAGATACGGGTCGGATGCTTCAGCGAACTGCTCTGCCGTAAGGCTCTGCTTCAATTCCTCAGCTCCCATGTCAAGAATACCCTGGTAATCCCTTTCATTAAACAGCTCCACCGCTTTCATGGCTTCTTCTTTTACCGTTTCTTCGTCAAACTTATCCGGAAGTCCATTCTGCGAACATCCGGTTAAAAAAAGCGCAGCCAGTATTCCGGTTAACATCATCCTTCTCATTAATTTTTTCATGATTTGTCACAACCTTTCTTTCTATTTATTGCCCTGGAAACATCATGGTTACGGAAAAAATATTCCCTTCCCTCGACACTTCCAATTCCCCGTGGTATTTTTTCAGCGCCTGCCTTACGTTCTCCAGTCCCAGTCCCTCATGCCCTTCTTTTTTTCCATCTGCAAAAGTATTCCTGATCTTCACGACCGCAAAATCCTGTATCTGCTCTCCACGAATCCAGAGCCTGAAATCCTGCTGCCTTTTTCCGGCCTCCAGCGCATTATCCAGAAGATTGGCGAAAATCGTCGTGACGTCCATGTCTGAGAGAAATCCCAGGTCTACGCCGCCAAGCCCGCATTCCACCTGCTCCTTTGGCAGCCCTTTCAGCTTATCATTCAGCACGATATTCAGCATCCGGTTGTCCGAATAAAATTTCAGTCCCAGGGAATTCAGCATCTCATGGACGTCCGTAAAATAATCCTGCGTCTGCTCCAGACGGGCCGCCTGTTCCAGGGCATACATATGGTTTCGGATATCGTGAATGATTTTCCTGGACTGGCTATAGTTCTCCTCCAGCTCCATATAATACTGATGCGTCAGCAAATTTTGCTTTTCCATCATTTCCACCTGATGTTTCAGCTCCCGATTTGCCGCCACATCATACCAGAAATACAGGCAGTAAAAATTCATCACCAGCAGCATACCGCCAAATACGATCAGAAACCCATACCCATAACGGGCAAAAAAGACTTCTCCCGATACCAGATAGAGAAAAATCAGCGCTATGCTGAATAAAGGAACGATCATCATCCCCCGCATCTTCAACCCCCGCCCGTCCTCGATATAGCGTTTTTTTAAGAGCTTCCCCAGAATCATCGTGGACAGAATTAAAACAAACTGCTTCATCAGCATCAGTAAGCAGCCATACGTGTTCACCTCCAGGTAAAAGAATGAGGACAAATGAATCGTACAGAAAATTGCTATCATCTGTGACAGATACATCGCTGCCATATAGATAAGCTGGTAGAGAAGTCCCGTCCGGCTTCTGTGGTACAGAAACCAGCCAATTCCCAGATAATACGGCGTAAGCACCACCATCGTAAGGGCGTCATCCCTTCCAAGATTCGGAAGAAGCACAGCCAGCAGCGCAAAGATTCCCCAACAGAGAATTTCCGCCCACTCATGCTTCTCTGTCTTTCTCGGAAGCATCCGCACCATGAAAATGGCGCACCCCGTAAAAACAGAGAGTTCGAGAATCACAAGAAAAAGTCCCAAAGCCAAATCTGTCATGATTTTTTCCTTTCCTCCAGTCTTTTGGAAAAATAGCTCATCAGCTCCTGTTTCCACAGCTTCTGTTTTTTCTGGGACAGAGGAAGCTCCATACCGTTATCAAGGTAAATCTGGCTGCCTTTTACGTTTTTTACATGCTGCATATTTACCACAAAACTTTTGTGAGGCATGGAAAATCCGTATTCCTTCATCCGCTCATAAACCTCCCCGATGCGGTTTACCATAAAGTATTCTTCCCGTCCCGTCACAATCCGTATCCGTCGGTTGAAATACTCAAAATAATAAATCTCCTCCGTCGGCAGACACACCATCCCATCTACCGTCCGAAAGTCCAAAACCGTCATCTTTTCCGGGCTTTTCACATAGCGGAAAACCTCTTCCAGAGTACTGATCATGTTTTTATGGTTTACGGGCTTTAGCAGATATTGAAAAGCATGCACCGCAAAGGCTCCTGCCACATAGTCCCGGTATGCGGTGAGATAAACAATTTTCACTTCCCGGTCCATCTGGCGCACCGCCTTCCCCGTCTCGATTCCATTCATCCCTTCCATATCAATATCCAAAAAAACTGCATGATATGGCCTGTAATCAAAAAGAAGCTCCTCTCCCGAAGAAAAGCAGGAAACCTCCGTCTGGGGATTCCATTCCAAAATCAATCTCTGTACCTCGGAAACGATGTGCTCATCATCATCACAAACTGCAATCCTGTACATTTTTCTCTTCCTTTCTGGCACACCCTCAGTATAATGTTCCGGCGCAGACAAGTAAAGCCTTCCGGCATAAAAGACAAAAATTATGTATTAAAAGAGCGGTTTGTTACAGAATTTGCTGTATTCTCGTTTTTCTTTTTTTCCTGTTACTTTTGCTTTGGATAGGCTATACTATAAAAAACACCGAAAGGGACTGATAACATGAGAGCTTACGAAAGATTTTTAAAATATGCTGTTGTTATGACACCCAGTGATGAAGAAAGCGCTTCCACGCCCAGCAGCGCCTGTCAGTTCAGCCTTGCAGGACTATTGGCCAATGAAATGCGAGAGCTTGGAATTATGGATGTGACGGTGGATGAAAAATGCTATGTATACGGAAACATCCCCGCCACAAAAGGATTTGAGGACAGGATGCGTCTTGGCTTCATCGCACATATGGATACTGTGTCCGACTTTACAGAACACCAGATACATCCGCTGATTCATGAAAACTATGACGGCGGCGCCCTTACGCTTGGTAACAGCGGCAGAAGCCTTGACCCCTCTGTCTTTTGCCATCTTCCGAGTCTCAAAGGAAAAACGCTGATTACCAGCGACGGAACCACCATCCTCGGCGCGGACGACAAAGCAGGAATCGCTTCTATCCTGACGATGACAGAAGAACTTCTCGAAAAAAATCTGCCTCATGGAAAAATCTGCATTGCGTTTACTCCGGATGAAGAAACAGGAAGAGGCGCGGATTTTTTTGATGTGGCGCATTTTGGGGCAGATTTTGCATACACAGTGGACGGTGGTGCGGAAGGCGGGATTGAATATGAAAATTTTAACGCCTGCGAAGCGCATTTTGACATAACCGGAATCAACGTCCATCCGGGAAGCGCCAAAAATATCATGGTAAACGCAGGGGCCATCGCCTGTGAAATTCAATCCCTGCTGCCCAAAAAAGAAACGCCGGAGCATACGGAGGATTATGAGGGCTTTTATCATCTGACAAAGCTAGAAGGAAGCTGCGAAAAAGCTGCCCTTTCCTATATCGTGCGGGATCACGATGCCGGAAACTTTGAAAAACGTAAACAGACGCTTCTGGAAATCGCCGCCTCCCTCAATCAAAAATACGGAGAAAATACCGTAATGCTTTACATCAAAGACCAATACCGGAATATGGCAGAAAAAATCCGCCCCTGTTTCCACCTGATCGAAAATGCGCAAAAAGCCTGCAAAAATGCCGGAGTAGAGCCGCACGTCCTTCCCATACGCGGCGGTACGGATGGCGCCAGACTGAGCTTTATGGGACTGCCATGCCCCAATCTGGGGACGGGGGGATATGCTTTCCACGGTCCCTATGAGCATATTACCGTGGAAGGAATGGATAAAGTCGTGGAAATTCTGAAAGAGATTGTTAAAATTTACAGCAAGAGGAAAGCATAGGCGGGCTTGCGCCGCTGTCAATTCTGGTTTGGCGGGGAGGTGGCTTACGCTGGACAGTTACGAAGCCGATGGTTTACAGGCTTACCCCGGACGTCGGAATACCTGC
>CALCMD010000089.1 GCA_937965795.1 uncultured Lachnospiraceae bacterium
AAGCATACGAATTTCCGTCTCCATAAACTTCCGGGGTAAGTGGACATCTCCCCGCTAAACCGTGATTTACACCCGTATCGCCTTCTGCATCCAGAAAGAATAGATATACTTCTCTTTCACTTTTTTCCCGGTCAGCCGCTCAAGCGCCCCGGCATAGTACCGAAGCTGTATCCCGTACTTCTCCGCCAGCACCCTTCCCTTCCCATTTGGAACATAGTCTGTCTTATAGTCCACCAGGACGATTTCATCCTCCTCGTAAAAATATGCGTCAATAATTCCCTGCACCAGCACCAGATCGTCTCCCTTCCACGTCTCTCTGACCTCATGTGCCGGAACACCCAGGACAAAGGGCTGCTCCCGGAAAAGACGTCCCGCCCCGGCTGCCCGCTTCATCCTCTGCCCCAGATCGGAGCGCAGGAAATGTACGATTTTCGACGTCTCAAGGACGGCTGCTTCCGTCCCGGTAAACTTTCCTTCCCGGCAAAGCTTTTCTATCTGCTCCTGCACGCAGGCAGCCGTTTCCGGCTGGGAATAGTCCAGCTTTTCCAGAAATCTATGATAAATGGTTCCCTTCGCAGCGCCCACCGGCTCCTGGTCTTCCTGCAAAAACCGCGGAACTTTCGGCACGATTTCCGCTTCCGGATAGACTGCGTATGTTTCTTCCGTATCCTGCGTCTGCTTCATACTTTTCAGCTCTGAAACTGTTAATTTTCCGTAAATATCTCTGCTGTCGTCCCAGCGGTATTTGGCATCAAAGGCTTTTTTCAGATGCTCCCGCATAGACTCACTGTATACCTTTTCTGCGTCCCAGGAAAGCAGCGTCTCTTTTGTCAAACGCCCTTCCAACTGCTGCACGGCCTCCTCCACGACCAGATCACCGATTCCGCATATGTGCATCTGATACTCCGTTTCTTCTTCTGGCTGCGCCAGAAGCGCCGGCATCACCCAGTCCAGATAGGAGCCCGCACTGGAGAGCGCGCCAAAGGACAGGGTCTCCCCGGATGTATCCAGCGTCTGCCGCCACCGTTTCATCCGGCTCTCCAGCTTCACCGCCCCGGTCAGAATCAGCTTTTCCTTCGCACGTGTCAACGCCACGTACAGAACCCGCAGCTCTTCGCCCAGATTTTCATACGCAAGCTGACGCTGAATCATCTTTTTCAGAAGCGTCGGCGCTTTCACGCGGAGCGCCGGATCAATATAATCACAGCCGACGCCATAATCCGGGTGCAGGGCAAGTCTGCTCCGGCTGTCCTGCTGGTTAAACGTTTTATTCATGCCCGCCACAAACACGATGGGAAATTCCAGCCCTTTGCTTTTATGGATGCTCATAATGCGCACGGTATCCTCTTCTTCCCCCAGAATGTTCGCCTCTCCATAATCCACGTCATATTTCTGAAGCTGCCCGATATAACGGATGAAGTTAAAAAGTCCCCGGTAGCTGGTACTCTCAAAAGCCATCGCCTTCTCCGCCAGCATATCAAGATTTGCTTTCCTCTGCTCTCCTCCCGGCATCGCCGCCGCATAGTCCCCGTATCCCGTTTTTTCCAGAACATACCACAGCAGCTCATGAATCGCCGTATAAGGCGCACGACTCCTGAAATCTTCCAGCATCTCATAAAATTTTTCCAGTTTTTCCACCAGAACCTTATTTTCTCCCTCCCGGCGGTAGCATCTGCAAGCCTCCGGATAGGATTTTTCCGGGCAGATACACCGAATCTCTGCAAGCTGTGCATCATCCATTCCCACAATCGGGGAGCGCAGAACCGCCGCCAGCGGAATCTCCTGTTCCGGATTATCGATCACCTTCAAAAGCGCCAGCACGGTCTGAATCTCCGGCGCTGAGAAATAACCGGACTGCGAACCCGTATATGCGGGAATTCCCATATTTCCCAGCACAGACGCCACCGCATCCGCCCATCCGGAAACCGTCCGCAGAAGAATGACAATATCCCGGTATTGCACCGGGCGCCCCTTCCCTGTCGCCTGATCGGTTACCTGCGCCTTCCCCACCATCTCCCGGATTCTTTTTCCGATCATCCGTGCCTCCAGCTCCACTGCCGTTTCCCCGGACTCATCTACGATCTCCGCCTCTGATTCCAGATCAAGCAGCAGCACTTCCGTATCGGTGTTCCCCTCCTCCGTTTCCGGAAAGAGCGCGCCGGGATAGAGAGCCGCTGCCTCATCATAGCGGATGCCGCCCAGACGTTCGGTCATAATATGCCGGAAAATACCGTTGACGCTCTCTAAGACCTGGCTTCTGCTGCGAAAATTTTTATGCAGTTCTACCTTCTGATTTCCGGAATCCTCCACGGTATAGGAAGCGTATTTCTCCATAAAAAGCTCCGGTCTGGCAAGCCGGAAACGGTAAATGCTCTGCTTGACATCTCCCACCATAAACAGATTGTGCGCGCCCTGGTTTTTTCCGGAAACGCTCGTCAGAATAGATTCCTGCACCAGATTGCTGTCCTGATACTCGTCAATCATAATTTCCTCAAACACATCGGCAAACTGACGGGCGGCGTCTGTCGGAACCGCACACCCATCTTTCTCTTTTACCAGAATATTCAGGGCCATATGCTCCAGATCATTGAAATCCAGAAGGTTTTTCTCCCTTTTCTTTTCTGCGAACCGCTCATGAAACGCACAGACCAGATCAAGCAGCACCGTCATCTGCTCCCGGCTTTCTCTCAGATCAGCCGCCATCCTCTCCGGCGTCTGATAAAAATACTGCTCCCGGATAGATTTCAGGTGCTTCTTGACCTGTTCCCGAATCCCTTTAACCTGCTCCTTCTTTTTCTCCGAAACCATCGCATCCTTTTTCGTCGAAAGTCTGGTATAAGACCCAACCTTCTGAAAAGCTTTTGCATACTCCAGATAATCCCTGCATTCCGAAAGCTCCTCAAGCAAAATGAGATCATCCAGAAACGCTTTCTCATACATATACGGCCCGTCCTTCTGACGGCAGATTTCAAGCGCCATCCGCACATTTGCCAGACATTCCTCCAGAAGAAATTGTACATTTGCAAGCAGCGGCTTCATCCACGCCGCCGCAGACAGTTCCTGTTCGTTTTCTATTTCATATGCGCGCCCGCACGCCCGCAGCCATTTCACAGGCCACGGATAACTCATGGAAAAATCGTAGAGCGACAAAATCAGGTCCATCAGTCCCGCGTCGTTTTTTCCCGGCGCATAGCACTCCACAAATTTACGCTCCCGGCACGGTTCCTGTACTCCTTCCTCCTCTCTGTAAAATTCAGAATAAAAATCCTCCAGAAGCTCCTCCGCCACATCATTTTTCAAAAGCTTCATCTCTCCCTCATCCCCGATGCGGAAATTCGGGTCCAGATCAATGGTATGGAAATAATTCCGGATCACATGCTGGCAAAAGCTGTGAATGGTCGTAATCTGTGCGTGATGCACTAAAGTGAGCTGCCTTTGCAGGTGGATATTTCCAGGTTCCTCCCCCAGCTTTTTCTCAATCGCCTGCCGAATCCTCTCCTTCATCTCCCCTGCCGCCGCATTGGTAAACGTCACAATCAAAAGATGATCGATATCCACCGGGTTCGTCCGGTCTGTAATTCTCGTAATGATGCGTTCTACCAGAACTGCCGTCTTTCCTGAGCCGGCAGCCGCCGAGACCAGAATATTGCGGTTTCGAAGCGCAATGACCTTCTTTTGTTCCTCTGTCCAGGATACTCCCATTCTTTACACCTCCTCCTCGATCCTCTTCCAGATCTCCTCCGGCGGATACTCCCGCAGCCTCCGGAATTCATTGCCCGGAATCCTCGTATCAAAACCACAAATTTCCCGGTAACTGCAATAATCGCACGCCGTATGCCCTTTCCGCTCATATGGGCTGCTCTGCGTCTCCCCTGCAAGAATCCTCTTTCCGATCTTTCGCATTTTCTCATTGACAAAGTCTGACAGATGCTCAAAGTTCTCCTTTTTCGCCACGCTGGAATACCGGGAAATCCCGCTCTTCGTAAAAGAGACCGGAATCACAGAGGAACCCTTCTTCTCTCCCATTTCTTTATCTAGGCTCTTTAAAACCTCCGGGGCGTCATTTACCAGGCCGCTTGGTTTCAATTTTTTCAAAATCTCCTCATTGATCTGCTCCGGTGTGCGCTCTTCTCCCACATCCAGCATCGGGTCCTGCATCCGGTAATAGAAAATTCCTGCCGGAACGATCTCCTTTTCCGGATGCACTCGTTTTTCCAGCTCCATCGCCGCATTCAGATAAACCACGAGCTGAAGCTGAAGCCCGTAATAGAGCGCCACCATATCAAATTCCGTATTGCCCGATTTATAATCAATGACTTTTACATAGACCGCATCTTCCTTCTCACAGGTATCAATACGGTCGATACGCCCCTTAAGACGCATCTTTTCCTTTTCCGTCAGGGCAATGTTCACAGCTTCCAGATTCTCCACCACGGCAAAACTCACCTCATAACCGTCCGGTGCGAACTCCCCGGCGCGCACCTGTTCACACAGCGCCCACACCGTCCTCTGCATAATCCGCCGGATACGCTCGACCACATAAGCATTTCTCGCCGTGCTTTGCAAAACATCCGGACCGATTTCGTCAAGCGCCTCCTCCACGCATTCATCCGTCCACTTTTTCTGAATCTCCCGCGGCAGGTCAAACCAGGTATATTCCCCGGCCTGCACCCTCCTGGAAAACAATTCAATGACCTTATGCAGAATATTTCCCATATCCACGGGCTGAAAAACATATTCTTCCCTTTCTCCCAATCTCAGGCCATACATCAGAAAATGAGAAAACGCACAGGCGGCAAACTGTTCCAGACGGCTAACGCTGTTTTCCAGAACCTCCCCGTAAAGCGCCTTTGCCACACCTGCGCCAATCCCTCTTGCCTCCTGGGTAAGAAATGCGGCTTCCACCAGCTTTTCGAGCCTGTCTTTATATTCTTCTCTCTGATAGTACCATCCGTATAATTCCGCCCAGTCCGCATCTGCCCTTCCCTGCTTTTGCTCCCTCATTCCCTGAATCAGATACTGCACCCCATTTTCCGGCGTCGTAATGCGCGCAGACGGATGCACCGCCGCATCCTCATCCACCACACGGATATGCCGAAACAAGTGCATAAGATTGTTTATGATATAAGAAGGGCGCATAGCGCCGCCATCCGTCCTGGACTTACTATAAGAAAGGCAGAGCCGTTCACTGGGCTTCGTAAGATTCTGGTAGAGATAAAACCTTTGAATATATCCCTCCTCTCTGGCTCCCGGCGCAAGCTGCACGCCGCATCCTTCTAAGGATTCCCGGTCCAGTTCTGAAAGAATCCCGGATTTCCCTGTGCTTTTTGGAACCCAGCCATCGTTCATGCCAAGAAAGATCAAAGCCCTAATATCTTTCAACCGGGTTCTTTCAATATCACCTGCCGTGACCCGGTCGGCTGTCGGCGGAATGATGCCTACCTTCGCCTCCTCAAAGCCCGCCTCCAGAATTTCCGTATATTCTTTCAGCGTCATCGGCTCGTCGCCAAGAAGATCCACGATTTTATCCAGAAGCTCCATAACGATTCCATAAATCTGACTGTATTCCTTCGCTGCGTCCAGGTTCCCTTCTTGCGCAAACCTTTTTTCATAACCTGCAAGCTGTATCTGGATTTCCTGCGAGGCAATCAGCCGGTAGAGCGCTTCCGTCTTTTTCCTTCCGTCCGTCTTTTTACTTTTCATAACCTCCAGAAACGGAAGCAGCGGCTCCATCATCTTTTTTCTCAACGCATTGCACTGTGCTGTCTGTTCCCTTCCAATGGTTCTGGTAGGACTCTCCCACTCTTTTTTCCATGCGCGCACGCCCCGCTTTCCGGCGGCTATAACATAATTTTCCAGAAGGTCCGTCTCTTCCCCCGAAATCCGGCACAGTCCCGTCCGCAGATAGCGGAACACACTTTCATAGCTGAAATTCCCTGCCGCCATCTCCAGCGCTGCACGGATATATTCAAGAAAGGGATTCAAAAGAATCGTCTTTGTCTCATCAATAAAACAGGGAATCCCATACGACGAAAAAATCCGGCGTATATATTCCCCATAAGATTTCAGTTCTCCGGTAATCACCGCAATATCCTGATAGCGATACCCTTTTTCCCTCACCAGGCCAAGAATCTCTCTCGCCGCAAAATGAACCTCCTCCACGGCATTTTTTGATACATGAATGGTAATGGCGTCCTGCTCCTTTTCATAAACTGCCCGGTCATGGCGTAGAAAATGACGCTCCAGAAAAGCAAGCGCCTCAGAATTTCTGAAACGTGGGGCTCCATCCTCTCCCAGTATCACGGGCGTTACCAGCTCCATTTGGGTTTCTTTCGCAAGTCCCGTCACCATATGAATCGTCTTTTTGCTCAAGTAAAACAGCTCATGGACGCCGCCCACTTTCCAGGGATTTTCCCCCGCGTCAATGGTAAGCGTCACTGTGATCTTCCCCGCAAGCTTCATCAATTCCCGCAGAAACTTCTGCTGAATCGGCGTGAATCCCGTAAACCCGTCCAGCAGAACTGTACTTCCCCGTAAAAGCTCCGATTGATCCGCCACCTCACAAAGAACTCCCAGAATTTCCTCTGCGGTAATATAGCTTCCTTTTCTTTTCTCACCAAATGCCTGATAAAGCGTCCGAATGTCCTGAAGCTTATAGTACAGTCCCGGATTTTTTTCCGCATAGCCAACCATTTCATCTAACTGCTCCAGTGTAATGTCATACTGCGTCAGCTCCGAAATTACAGATTTCATTTCTGTAATGTATCCAATCTTTTTCAGATTTCCCCCAAGTATCTTTAAATTCCCCTGCTGCTCAATCGCCACCTTTTTTAAAAGCAGATTTTTTCCCGTTTCTTCCAGTACCGTACGCCTGTCGGCGCCTGTCTCCTCAAACACATGGCAGGCAAGACGCTGAAAACTGAGAACATCAATGTTCAGAATTCCTTTCTTCGGGTGCAGGCTCACCAGCTCTTTTTGCGTCTGCATCGTAGACTGTTCCGGTACAATCACCAGAAATTTTTTCTCCGGATGCTCCCCGGCCTCCCGGATGATCTCCTGATATACATAACGGGATTTTCCGCTTCCTGAATTACCCAGAACAAATTGCAGCGGCATCACTTTTCCTCCTGTTTTTCCTTAATATGGTTTCAAAGCCTCTTTTACGATACTTCCATCCATCGCATTGATGGTAAGGAAGCTCTGATACGGAGACTGATTTTCACTCCAATCCGAATCCGTTCCCTTTTCCTCATCTCCCGGCCAGAACATAACCTGCGTACCCATAAAATCCCAGACCGGTATCAGCATTCCTTCCATCTCGGTAGCCGTATCCGGCACCCACATATATCCCAGCCGGATCTCATTGATTTGAATCCGTTTCTGTAGCACCCAGCCCTCGTCCTGACTTTCTTCCTCATTGACGCCTAATGCCTCTTCCTTAAAGATTTTCAGAATATCGGAAAATGGAAGCAGAAAGACATATTCATCCGACATATCATAAATCCTGGCCGGATTTCTCCAGATCATCTGCACCAGCCCTTCATCATCGTAGACCAGTTCAAAAGTCTCTGCATAATTCACCTGCTTTTCATCATACGCATAACGATAATCCGTATAAGTAACCGGAATACCGTCAAGAACCCGTGTGTAGACCAATCCCACCCCACTCTGATTCTCAACCGGAGGCGTAACTGTTCTCACGCAGTTCGTATAAGCGGCTACCTGCATATCTTCAAATCCCAGAGTCTTTACCAGGGCGTCGCCTTTCGCTTTCAGCTCCTCTTTCGGGGTTTTCACCTGTACTGCTGTGTCATACATCCCCGTCGTCTCTGCCTCTTCGGGTACTGCAAAGTCTGACATCAAAGCTGCCGCTGCATCATCATAGTTTCCTGTGCCTGTCACATAGGGAGCTTCTGCCGCATAAATATCTGAATAATCCCCATAATCTCCAAAATTAGTTTTCTTATATTGAACCCATATGCTTTTATTATCCGAACACCAGTTATTGTTCAGAATAAAATCATAATCCTGTCCCTCCACAGTGACCGCCCCTTTAACCATGTTCGAGTTTTCTCCATACCCTCCATCCTCTGACACAAACCGTTCTGCCTCTGCTCTGTTATAAGAAACCTTTGTCGATACTTCCTTTTTCCGGTAATTCTCCGGCGCGTCCTTTTCCAGTTCCTCCCAGTAATTCCTTTCACTCTCCCAGTATTCCAAATCCTGCCCATATCCCTCTTTTTCTCTGTCCAGACGATCCTCCACCTGCAATTCTTCCAGACGTTCAAGGACCTTCTGAATTTCATCCTGTGTCAATGCGATTCCTGTGTCTTTTTCCTCCTGGGTATACTCTCTTCTCCAGAGAGACTGTCCCTGCAACAGCTTCTCCTTCAGATGATCCATATCCTTCTGGTCAAAAACACGGGTCTCCACCTTTTTCAGACGTATTCCGTCCGCCTCCGGTACGATGATGTCTGCGTTTACGTTCATCTGCAAGTTTTCCTGCAAATTTGTCATGCTCAATGTGCAGGTTTTCGGAGCCTGTACCTGCTCCGCCACATTTCCGACCGTGCCTTCATCTACCATTTTCGCTCCCGCAATGGCGCTTTTCGGAGTCACGATCACCACGTCCGTCGTAGGCTGACAGCCTGCCAGCAGCAGTGCGATTCCCCAAATTCCTACCGTTCTAAACTTTCTTCCCGCCATTGCCCGTTCCCCTTTCGTTCCGAAAAAACAACACTGATGGAAGTCCCATCATCCAGCCAGCTCTCAATCTCCAGATGTCCGTGATGAAGCGCGGCGATCTGCTTGCACAGGGCAAGCCCAAGCCCAACGCCTCCTGCTTTCCTGCTTCTGGATTTATCAATCATATAAAATGCCTCCGTAATTTTGGGAATCTCCTCAGGAGGAATCCCTTTTCCCCAATCACGCACCGTAATCCTGTCGTTCACTGCAAAGACGTCAATCGTATCCCCCTCGCGTGATGCTTTGATCGCGTTATCAATCAGATTCACGAGTAAACTCTCCATCAGATCCACATCCATCGGCAGCGTTCCCATACTGCATGACAGGTTCAGATACATCCCGTTCTCCGCCACGTGATACCGCTCCAGCACCTCCACACGGTTCAGCAATTCCTGTACGGGATATTCCTCGAAGTGAATGCTCTCATTGTTATACATTCCGATCAGATTCATCATTTTCCCGGAAAGCCGTTCCAGACGTTTACACTCTTCATTGATATGTTCCAGCGCTTTTTTCTGCTGTTCTTCACTGATTTTTACATGCAAAAGCGTATCGGAGTAGCCGATGATGGAAGTCATCGGTGTTTTCAGCTCATGCGTCAGACTTCCCAGAAGCTGCTTTCTGCGTTCCGACACTTCCTCCAGCTCTTCCACCTGACGCTCCACCTGATCCGCCATCTTATTAAACACTTCGGCCATCTTTCCCACTTCATCTCCGGAACGCACACGCACACGCCGTCTTAAGTCTCCTTCGCTGATGGAAGCCGCTGTCCGCTGCAATTCATTGAGCGGGCGCAGCAGACGCTTTGTCACCCAGAAAATAATATTGATCGTAACGGCCGTAACAACAACATAAATAATGAAAAACATCAAAATCTGATGCCGGATATTATCATAAATAGATGATATATCCCGCACCAGAACCAAATCATATACGCCTTCCCCGGTACTGGAAAATTGTTTTCCCATAATCAAAATATAGTGATTCTGTGTTTTCTGAATGACATATTTTACCTGCTTGACCGCCCATCCAGGCATCTCCTCCTGATTGGTCACATCGTAGTTTGTCAGATTACTGACAAGCTCTCCATTTTTAAACAGCATATAATCTGTGCCGCCATATTTTCGCAGGAGATACTTAAAAAAGGATTTATTCGTATCATCCCCAACCCCCTGCGGCGCATTATTTCGTATTTCCTGCTCAAGAACGTAAGTCGTACTTGTCACCGCCCTCTGATAACTGGAAATCGTCTGGCTGATATTATAATCTGCTGTCTGGTAAACAACTGTCACTCCAAAGATTCCGGAAGCAAACAGGATAGAAAACACAGCCAGCATCGAAAGCTTTTTCCATAATTTCATACAATCTCCCTACCGTATTTCCCCTTTAGTCCTCCAGCCTGTAACCGATCTTTGGAATCGTCTTAATCACATCCGAAAGTCCCAGCTTCTTTCGAAGCTGTCCAATATGCACGTCAATTGTCCGGGTCTCTCCCAGAAAATCACTGCCCCACACCTGATTTAAAAGCTGATCTCTTGTAAACGCCATGTTTTTATTCTTAGCCAGAAGTACTAAAAGGTCATACTCTAACGGTTTCAGGCTGATCATCTCGCCGTTCTTCGTGACCTGATGTTTGGAAAGCTGTATCTGCACATCACTGACCATCAGGACGTCTTTCTGTTTTCCGGTACGTTCCAGCACCTTTTCCACGCGGACTAAAAGTTCCAGTATCTCAAACGGCTTCACGATATAATCCTCGGCCCCCGCCCGAAGCCCTTTGATCTTTGACCCTATATCCGCCTTTGCCGTCAGGTAGATGACCGGAATATCATAATTTTTCATCGTGTCCATCAGTTCAAATCCGTCCCTGCCTGGAAGCATGACGTCCAGAAGCGCCATATCAAACGGCCCTTTCTCCCGAATCACACCCTCCACCTGATCTCCATCAAAAACTGGCTGGACTTCATAGCCTGCGACTGTTAAATTCATACAGATCAGATCAGAGATTGCAGTATCGTCCTCAATTACAAGTATTTTATTTTTCACTGCATACACCCCTTCCACGTTACCTGCTGTTCCCTCGCATATTATATCACAGAAGGGCTAAAAAAAAATACAACAAAGTGTAAATATTACGGAATGCCCGGAAAATACCAGGGGAAATATTTTTGGAAGCACAAAAAAAGCAGATAGCGGGAATCGAACCCGTCTCTCCAGCTTGGGAAGCTAGCGTTCTACCGATGAACTATATCTGCATGGACTTTATTATAGCATAACCTCTCAAAAAATCAAGAGGATTTTTTACTCCTGAATAAAAATCTGAGTGAAAATCCAGAAAACACCTGGTCAAATCACGGTTTGTGTGGGAGATCACGTCCATCCCGTACGCAGGTCGGGGGAAACGTATCT
>CALCMD010000090.1 GCA_937965795.1 uncultured Lachnospiraceae bacterium
ATGCGTACCCCTCTGAGCCACAGTTCCGCCATCAATCACAAGGATTTGGTCGGCATTCCGGACTGTGGAGAGCCTGTGGGCAATCATAATGATCGTCTTGTCTTTTGTCAGCTCCGCAATCGCCGCCTGCAGTTCCCGCTCATTCTCCGGGTCCACACTGGCGGTGGCTTCGTCTAAAATGATAATCGGCGCATCCTTTAAGATGGCCCGGGCAATAGAAATGCGCTGGCGCTCCCCACCGGAAAGGGAGGCACCACCCTCGCCCACAAGGGTATGGTAGCCTTCCGGCAATGCCGATATAAACTCATGGCAGCACGCCTTTTTCGCCGCCTCGATCACATCTTCCCGGGTGGCGTCCGGCCTGCCGAATTTGATGTTGTTTTCAATGGTATCCTCAAAAAGATAAACATTCTGGAACACAATGGAAAAATTTTTCAGCAGGCTGTCGCAGGTAAAATCTTTTACATCATGTCCGCCCACACAGATTTTCCCTTCCTGCACATCCCAAAAACGGGCAATGAGGCTTACAAGGGTCGTTTTGCCGGAGCCGGAAGGCCCTACGATGGCGCAGGTTGTTTTTTCAGGAATGATCGCGCTTACATCCTGCAGCACATTTTCCTGTCCGTAGGCAAAGGAAACGTGGGCAAGCTCAATGTCATAGTGATCCAGTGGAATATCCCCGCCATGTTCATCCAGTACCGGCGTATCCATAACGGCCTCCATACGGTCCAGGGAGGCATCGATGACACGGGCAACGGAGGCCATACTTCCCACTAGCTCCACACTGGAGTAGATCATAAAACTTGACACCAGCAGAAGCAGGCACTTGACCGGTGTGATCTCACCGCCCAGCAGCAGATAAGGAGCAACGACTAAGATTGCGGATTTTGCCAGCTTGAAGATCGTCTGATAAACGCCGGTCAGCGAGGAAAAGACACTTTCCAGAATGATGTTGGCGTCCGCACTTTCCCCGATTGCCTGATTGACCGCTTTTCCCGACATTTCTCCCAATCCAAAGGCTTTCACGACGCCCATTCCCTGGATATATTCCAGAAAACCCGTCACAAGATTCGCCTGTGCGGCCTGCCGTCTGGGAGACAGCCTTTTACCTGCTTTCTGGATTCCCCCATAGACCAGCATAGAAACGGCCAGCCCCGCAAACATCAAAAGTCCGATATGCCATTCATAAAAAAGCAGCCAAACGCCTATGACAAGGGCATGGATAAAGCCTCCCGCTACTTTTTCCAGAACCATGACGGCGTTACTCTCAATATCTCCAAGTGTGGTCGTCACGGCGGCTACGATCTCACCCAGCCGGTTTTCATTGAAATACCCCATAGGAACATGTTTCATATGTTCGCCGATTTCCAGCCGTTTTTCCGAACACATGGAAAAGCTGCCAAGCGTTCTCCTGATACAGGATAGGTTATTAAAAAAGATCCGTCCGGCAATGCTTACCACCATAATGGCAAGGGATACCCAGATGGCGGAAACCGGCATGACGCCGCCCTCCGCCACTGAAAGCAGCCCTGAAAGTACCGTAAGGATCGCCATGATGGGCATCATCTCAAAAACAGAATCCAGCAGATTGAAGACAAAAGAAGCAATCAAATTCTTTCGCTGTTTTCCCGAAAATTCCAGCAGTCGTTTCATCAGTTGAATCATACAGGCGCCTCCTCTCCCATATCTTTCGCGCTGATATGCGCGGTCCACAGCTCTCTGTAAAGAGAATTGTTCCTTAACAGCTCTTCGTGCGTTCCCTGGCCTTTGATGCACCCTTGATCCATTACCAGTATCTTATCTGCGCCCACGATGGTAGAAAGACGGTGGGCAATGACAATCAACGTTTTCCCTTTTACCAGTTCATTGATCGATGCCTGAATAACAGCCTCATTCTCCGGGTCGGTAAATGCGGTAGCCTCATCCAGTACCACCACGGGGCTGTTTTTTAAGATTGCCCTGGCAATGGCAATGCGCTGGCGCTCCCCACCGGACAGGCTCCCGCCGCCGTCTCCCACCAGCGTATCATATCCCTTCGGCAGGGCAGAAATAAATTCATGGCAGCTCGCCTGCTTTGCGGCGCTTACAATTTCTTCGTCCGTCGCCCCCGGTTTCCCCATGCGGATATTTTCCTTCACGGACAGATGAAACAGAAAATTGTCCTGGGACACATAAGCCACGGTATCCATGACCTGCGATAAGGGAATATTCCGCACGTCCATGCCGCCAATCTGTACTTCTCCGCTGTCCGCCTCCCAGAAAGAAGCGATGAGGCGCGCCGCCGTTGACTTGCCTGAGCCGGAGGGTCCCACAATCGCCGTCATCCCACCCGGTACGGCATCAAAGCTAATCTGGTGCAATACCTCCGTATTTCCATATCCGAAGCAAACATTCCGGAAAGATATATGAGAATTAGGAAGTGTTACCCGTTCCTCCGGCCGTTGCATTTCCTCTGTTTCCAAAAGCCCGGCAATCTCTTTAACCGTGGAATCCACCATGGCAAGACTGTCCGTATATTGCAGTGCCTGGATCAGTGGCTTGACTAATCCAAGGGCGAGGATCACACAGGTAATCAAAACCGGCGTTTCCAGGCTGCCCTGTATATACAGATAGGCACCTAAAGGCAATACGCCCAGCAGACAGGACGGCATAATAGAAATACCCGCCACATAGAAGCTGTTGGTCTGCTTAAACCAGGTCGTCTTTGCCGCTTCATTTTCTGTTACAGCATCCATATACCTGCCATAAGAGGCAGTGCTCTGGTTAAAAGCTTTGATGACTTCAATGCCGCCGATATATTCCACAATGGCGGCATCCATATTTTTCCCCGCAGTCAGTACACGGTCATACCGCTTTGCATAGTCCTTCATCATCCCCATGTAGCACACAAGACCAATAGGGATTGTAATCAGCGAAATCAAGGCAATGCGCCAGTCCAGGATAAAAAGATATACCATCATCAGAAGCGGGACAAGAATATTCGCTGTCAGCTCCGGTATCATGTGTGCCAGCGGCAGCTCCAGCTTTTCCACCGTATCCACCAGCAGGGTCTTGAATTTACCGGAAGGTGTATCCAGAATATAACCCATGGGCACACGGGAGAGCTTCGCTGTTAATTCCGTCCGGATATTCTTTAAAATTGTAAAAGCCGAGCGATGGCTGAGTATGGTAGAAACCGTTCCAAACCAGGTGCTCCCCAGATAGCCGAGAAGTGCGGCAAGCGCCCAGAAACCAATGGGGATAAGGTCATAATTTTGACCGCATATCTGGATCACAATCTGTGAAACCGCAAAATAGGGTACAATCCCGCACACAGAACCAAGTACCGCCAGTAAGACAGAGGCTGTCATTTTCCCTTTGCACTGTGTTGCAAACCGCAGGACCCAACTGAATGTGTTATTTTTTTCCTGTTCCATTTCCTGCTCCTTTCATTTTTTCTAAAACCGTTCCGCGCATGGTTCCGGATAAATCATCTGATATTTTCCCATCCTCTAAGACCAGCACACGAGAGCAAATCGTCTGGATAAATTCATAATCATGGGTAATAATCAGCAGTATCTTCCCCTGTGCGGACAATTCTTTTGCAAGCCTCCCCACCTCCTGCATACTTTTTAAATCAAGCCCACTGGTGGGTTCGTCAAAAATCAATAACTCCTTTTCGCAAAGCAGACTGACCGCTACGGCAAGGCGCTGCTTTTGTCCCCCCGAAAGGGAGAGAGGGTGCCGGTCTTTGAAATCCAACAGATCAAGCCATTCAAGCGCCTTTTCAACGGCTGCGGTGTCTGGGGCTTTCACACCAAGTAAACACTCAGCTTCTACGCTGTCCGTAAACAGTTGATGCCCCACATCTTGCATAACCATGTAAGAACACTTTCTCCGCTGTTTCTCCGCGAGAGCCTTTCCCTGCAGCAAAACAGTCCCACTATCATTTTTTTGTAATCCGCACAAGACACGGGCAAGCGTTGTTTTTCCCACACCGTTTTTCCCAACAACAGCAATGACTTCTCCGCCATGAGCAGTAAAACTCAGATCTTGAAAGATTGTCTGTTTTCCAAGACGGACTGATATTCCCTGCACTTCTAACTCATTACTGCTTGTTTTTGGAGCGATAGCAGTTTTCTTTACATGAGACAGGTTTCTGCACCGAAGCCCCATGGCAAGAATCTCACTTTCAGGCAATGCCTGAAAATCGGTAAGCGTCATATCCTTCAGAATTTTCCCTCCGTGCATATAAACAACACGATCTGCAACATCCATCAGATACCAGAGCCTGTGTTCCGCAATAATAATCGTTTTTCCCTGCGCTTTCACTCTTTGAAGCAGATCAGTCAGCTCTTCAATGGCTCCCATATCCAAATTAGAGGATGGTTCGTCTAAGACAAAGATTTCTGATTCCGTTGCATAAACAGAAGCAAAAGCGATCTTCTGTTTCTCACCGCCTGAAAGTTCAAAAATATTTCTTTTACGGAGTACAGACAAATTTAATTCACGGCTGGTTTTCTCAAGGCACATTTTTAATTTCTCTTGTGGTAAGGCTCGATTCTCCAAACCAAACACAATCTCACTGTCTGTATCTGTATTAAAAAACTGTGTGCGTGGGTTCTGAAAAACAGAGCCTACATAGTCTGAAATATCCGCAATATCTGTTTTCGTTACATCCAGCCCACATACAGAAATTTCACCTGACAGTTCTCCACTGAAAAAATGTGGAATAAGCCCGTTAATCAGGCGTGTAATTGTAGTCTTTCCACAGCCGCTTCCCCCGCACAGCAAAACACATTGCCCTTTTGGAATCTCAAGAGAAACATTATGCAGCCCATTATTCTCCTTCCCATCATAAGAAAAGGAAACGTTTTTTAAAGAAATCATCAGAACCACCCCTTTCCATTTGCCAGGAACGCAAGAACAATCACGGTTATATACGCAACCAAAACCAGCATATCCATCACATGAAAACGAACGGTCTCCATGCAGGTACGTCTTTGTACATGATCAATGCCTCTTGTAATGGCTGCCTGTGTAATTTCATCCGATATTTTAGAAGCAGATACCAGCATGGGGACATAAACATACTCCATCGTCCGCATAGGATGGCGGAGAATCCCTGCGGCTGTTACAGGTATTCCCCGCAGAGCCATTGCATCCTTAATCGAATTCCATTCTTCCCCCATCGTAGGAAAATACCTCAGAGTGATAGAAAGAGAAATCGTGAACCCTTTCGGCAAGCGGAGCTTTCCAACCGCAGCTAAAAATTCGCTGACACGCGTGGTAGAAATAAGCAGACTCCCTAACATAAAACAGGGGATCAGCTTGCGAATGTAAACTGCAAACATATAAATAATGCCGCCAGCACTCACTGGCAATAAAGGAACAAGCCAAAGCTGAATTGCCAGTAAGGCAAGAAACAATGCTGCATATTTTAAAGCCGTATAAATCTTCTTTGTACTGAGCAACAGTAAAAAAGGTAATGCGGCCAAAATACACTCAATC
>CALCMD010000091.1 GCA_937965795.1 uncultured Lachnospiraceae bacterium
TCTCATACGTCTTTCCCTGTTCAATTTTTTCCGGACTCTTTGGTTCTTCCGGTTTTTCCGGGTTATCCGGGTTGTCTGGATTGTCCGGATTGTCCGGGTTCTCCGGGTTGTCCGGATTGTCCGGGTTCTCCGGGTTCTCCGGCTTTATGCCATGTGCGATCATGCTGTCCGGCTTTACCATTTCCAGAATTTTTGCCGGAATTTTTGTCAGATTCAATACTTCCAGGTCTGCCTTGTTCTGGTCTGTATCCTGATAAGCGATTCTGCGCACACTCTTGTTTTTGGAAAGTATCTCATCTCCTTCCGGGTCCTCCAGAGGTTCTCCCTCCAGGGACGCTTCATTGACAGAAATCCCGTCTACGATCCTGTCTCCCTGAAGAAGCATGACCTGATACTGTTTATTATCAATAGCACGTTCCGCCCATTCGATATCATACTGCTCCACGGCCAGGCATACCTGTACGCCGTCCGTATTGTTCGCCGCACAGCGAATCAGACAGGAAATACCCGATGGAAGCTTTCCGGAGAGACGCATTTTGACAACCTCTCCTGAGGTAGAACCGTCCTTACCTGCTTTTCGATTCGAAAGGTATCCAATTTCATACTCTGACAAATCTACGGTTTCTTCCGTAGGGTTATAAATCTCAATAAAATCATGAGAAACCGGCGCTCCGCTGGCGCCTCCGCCTCCATATACCTGATTGATTACCAGGCGCTCCTTCTGCACCTCTGGCTCCAGCACTTCTCCAGTCGGGTCACTGCTAAGAATTCCCTTCTTCTGTGCCCCTGTCACGGATACGGAAATTCTTTTCCCTTTCTGCTCTGAGGTTACAAAATAGTACTCCCCGGTTTCCCCGGTAAGCGGCTGCCCGTCCGCCATCCACTGGTAGAAAACATCCGTATCATTTAAATTGGCCGTTTTCACACTGAGCGCCGCATTCACGACCGGATTTCCGGCAATCCACACATCCCCGGTAAGTACGTCCTCCACAGGCTTCGGATCTGTGGCCTCGGATGCAAAGGCAGCAAAATTCGATCCCCCTAAGGCTCCGCCGCTGTCTTTTTTAAATACCTGTACCGTATTCAGGCTTCCATCTGTCATCAGAAGTTCTTCTGCGATTGGAAGAACTACGCTTCCATTTGTCAGCTCTCCTGTTCCGGCAGACTTTCCATTGACATAACACGTCACTTCGCTGGCGTCCGGCGCGATCACCGTCACCTGCTTTTCTGTCTCATCCACGGTAATCTGAATCCTCTGATCCGGCGTATAACCATACTCGTCATACTGTCCGAGAGAAGCGATCATCGTTTCCGGTGACGCAAACTGTTCATCCATCCATTTCAGATGCTTTGTTATCCAGTTTGTCAGGCTGTTCACCGGGTTATCGTACTTCTGCCCGCCATTCCAGAGATTCAGATTCGCCTGTGCGGATTCTCTGATCTCTCCTGCAAGAGATGATATCTCCGCTCTCATATCCTCAATCAGCGTATCCCGGATCTCATGGTAATACTGATATGCCTGAACAATAAAATACGGGTCCTTCGTGATCGATCGGTACCACTGGTTCGGATGCTGCCAATGAGAAAAGCCGAAGGTCTGCCAGGTAGTCGTGCTTGCCGTGCCGCTGTTGCTTCCCGCTGTCGCATCCATATCCCAGATAGGGCCAAAGTGCATCCGTCCGTTTACATCTTTATAAATATAATTGCTGTTGTTCATTCCATCCCAGTTAAAGAATATCTCCTGCACCATCCAGAACTTTACAAGCGAATCCATGTCAAACAATTCCGAATAATGTACCTTTTCTCCATTATAATCCGTATGGAAATCACTGGAATAAACCGCAGACTCAAAAGCGTTCAGATAGTCTGCCACATATTGATACAGCTCTCTGTTTGTCCTGGCATATTCCGGATTTTTAAACTTCACACGTTTCCCGCTGGTAGTCAGAATCTGCGAAACTTCATCGTCATAGTAATCCAGCTCCAGCAGATAGCCTCCGGTAATATCAATCGGATCACAATAATCGGAAACCTTATAGGTCTGCCCGTCAAAGGTCACGCTGTCGCTTGTGACCCACTCCAGATTTTCCATCATCGCATCTTCCAGGCTGTCCTTATCCACACCGGTTTTCTTGCTGATGGCTTTTGCCGCCGCTTTCACTTTATCTTCAAACCCGGTAATATTTACACGGCCCGGTTCCAGCTTTACCTGCTCGCAGAATTGGTAATTACCCTGATATTGTCCATTCAGAATCAGTTCTACATGGACTGACTGCATATACGGCATTCCCATAGCTCCCGAAAAATCATAGGACACTTTATTTCTCAGAAGAGAAGTATCCATATAATTCGCGAGCAGCACCCAATGCTTGCTCTTTCCCATTCCAAACAGATTCGTAGAAGAATCCAGTTTCAGTTTATACGGTTTTTTCGGACTTCCCCAGCTCGCATTTCCGCGTCCCCGTATTTCTGTCGCCCCATCGTAAAGATTCGTGCTCGTGCTGTTATAAGCCTCGTTTCCCTGAATGCTCATAGAGGCGTCTTTGTATTCTGTCTTGCTTGTAATTCCATAGCCATCCTTCGTATTAATGTACACTACCGGAAGCTTGCTGAAATAAAACCTGTAAACGCCCACCCTGGCGCCATCCGACGCCAGATTTGCCGTAACGGTGATGAATTTATTCAGGTCGTCTGTAGACGGCGTATAGGATGCGCGATCCGATACGGTTTCCCCATCAATCGTCCATTGATATGTGAAATCAATGCCTTCCGGGGCCCCGTCTACATAAGCCGTTACTTCCCTTTCTGCCTTTACATATTCCTGATCCAGCGCCACGGAAAGACTTGATGCGACTGTCACAGAAACTTCCTTTGTCCTGCCATCGCTTGCGACCGCCGTCAGCGTTACCTGCGTATCTGCCATAACCGGATGAACCGTTGCCAAACTTCCTTCAATTGAAATCACTTCACTGTTGCTGCTTGTCCATGTAATGTCTGCTTCTCCATCTTCTCCTGTATAAGACAAAGGCAATGTGAAATTCTTCCTGACCGAAGAGGCCCTGTCTCCATCCGCAAATGTCGGAGCAGGAATCGGAATTACTACTTTCCCTTCGCTCACTACCAGCATGATCTGGCCGCTTTCTGAAACAGTCCAGTATTCATCTCCCAGCGCTTTTACCATTTCCCCGCTTCCAAGCTGTGCTTCCGTAATGGAAGCCGTCGCGGACGTCCCCTTTCCTTTTCCCTCTAAATAATAACAACTTGTAATGTTTACGGTATTTCCCACGGCCGTCGTATTGTCCACGCCATTGATCGCATAGCCCGCCTCCGGCACCGTCCCGACATTCAGGCTGGACGCTATGCTGCCAATCGTGGCGCTTCGATGAATTCTTCCCAGAATCCCGCCGATTCTGGACGCTATTCCAACATCTCCATTGGAACTCAGTGTCGCTGCATTATACAGGTTTGTCAAAAATACACCCTGACTGTTCGTCTTGGTCTGTCCCAGGATTCCGCCCATTCCCAGAAGATCTCCGCCATTTCCTCCAACTGCGGTAATCGTTCCGCTCAGAACCGCTACATTGTCAATCTTTACATAACCGTTCACATCGCCTGCCAGCGCGCCGATGCTGTCCCCCTTTCCAAGCGTCTGTGTAATATTCACACCGCTGAATACGAGATTCTTTACCTCCGCATAGTCTGCCGAATTACCACTTCCGATCATGGCAAACAATCCGCTCTGGTTAAATTCCGCAGTACTTCCCATCCGGCTGATGGTCAGGTTCGAAATAGAATGCCCCTGTCCGTCAAACGTGCCGCTGAACACCCTGTTTCCGGTCACCATACAGTACTCCGCTCCGCTGCCGCCGCCGATCGGCGTCCAGTCTCCCGACAGTTCCAAATCCTTTGTCAGAACATAATCTCCATCCATCGGATGCGAAGAATCCTTTCCGATTTTCGCCAGTTCCGCCTCGCTTGCAATTTCGATGGCATTTCCCGCCGCCTTTGCCGTCGTCCCGGCCGCCGGAACATAACTGATTCCCGATAGGCTCATTACGGTCGAAAGCAAAAGGGCAGCGCTTCTTTTTGCAAGCCTTTGCATTTTTCTCTTCTCCATGTTTTCATCCTCCATTCTTAAGTTTCCATAACTCCCCATTGTGATTGCTTGTAAGAATCCCTGTACCATAAAAGATTGTTGATCTGCATCTGCCTATTTTCTGATTTTCACGGTCTTACTC
>CALCMD010000092.1 GCA_937965795.1 uncultured Lachnospiraceae bacterium
GGTCTGCATGAAGATTCGAATATAGGGCGATCAGCCCAAGCGAAACGGAGCGGAGTAGGGCTTGCACGGCGGCATATAAAATAGAAAAAAATAAAGGAGAATTTGAATCGTTATGAATACATCATTATCTTGGATTAAGGCTTACGTCCCGGATTTGGACGTGACCGCACAGGAATATACAGATGCTATGACATTGTCAGGCACGAAGGTAGAAGGCTATGAGAAGATGGATGCGGATTTGGAAAAAATCGTGATCGGGCAGATTCTTTCGATTGAGCGGCATCCTGACGCGGATAAACTGATTATCTGCCAGGTAAATGTGGGAACAGAGACGGTGCAGATCGTGACAGGCGCCCCGAATGTAAAAGAGGGCGACAAAGTTCCGGTGGTACTGGACGGCGGGCGTGTAGCTGGAGGTCATGACGGAAAGATGACGCCCGGCGGTATTAAGATTAAAAAGGGAAAGCTCAGAGGTATTGAGTCCTGCGGCATGATGTGCTCGATTGAGGAGCTTGGTTCTACCCGTGAGATGTACCCGGAAGCGCCGGAGTATGGTATTTATATTTTTCCGGAGGACGCCGTGGTAGGCGAAAGCGCCATTCATGCGTTAGGGCTGGACGACGTGATTTTTGAGTATGAAATTACTTCGAACCGTGTGGACTGCTATAGTGTGCTGGGGATTGCCAGGGAAGCGGCGGCTACCTTCGGTAAGAAATTCGTTCCGCCTGTTGTGAAGGAGACAGGGAACAGCGAAGATGCTCATGATTATGTAAAGGTTACAGTGAAGGACACAGACCTTTGCCCGCGTTATACTGCCAGAGTAGTAAAGAATATTAAAATCGCTCCGTCACCGAAGTGGATGCAGAGAAGGCTGGCGTCGAACGGGATTCGTCCGATTAATAATATTGTGGATATCACAAACTATGTGATGGAAGAGTACGGACAGCCGATGCACGCCTATGATTATGATACGATTGCGGGTCATGAAATCGTAGTGCGCCGTGCGGAAAAAGGAGAGACGTTTGTTACGCTGGACGGACAGGAAAGGACAATGGATGATTCTGTCCTGATGATTTGTGATGGCGAGAAGGCGGTAGGAATCGCCGGAATCATGGGAGGAGAAAATTCCATGATTACGGACGATGTAAAGACGATGATGTTTGAGGCTGCATGTTTTGATGGGACGAACATCCGCCTTTCCAGCAAGAAGGTGGGGCTGCGCACGGATGCTTCCGGGAAATTTGAGAAGGGGCTGGACCCGAACAATGCGGAGGCAGCCATGAACAGAGCCTGCCAGTTGATTGAAGAGCTTGGAGCCGGAGAAGTAGTCGGCGGAATGGTGGATGTATATACCACGAAAAAGGAGCCGGTGCGCGTGCCGTTCGAGCCGGAGAAAATCAATGCGCTTCTGGGAACGGAGCTTTCCAAAGAGCAGATGCTGAAGTACTTTGAACCGATTGAGCTGGCGTATGATGCAAAGACGAATGAAATCGTAGCGCCGACGTTCCGGCATGACATTTTCCGCACGGCTGATCTGGCAGAGGAAGTGGCACGTTTTTATGGATATGACAATATTCCGACGACCCTTCCGCGAGGCGAAGCTACCACAGGCAAGCTTCCGTTTAAGCTGCGTATTGAAGAAGTAGCGAGGGATATTGCAGAGTATTGTGGATTTTCACAGGGCATGACCTATTCCTTCGAAAGCCCGAAGGTGTTTGATAAGCTGCTTTTAGAAGAGGATTCCCCTTACCGGAATGCGATTAAGATTTCCAATCCGCTGGGCGAGGATTTCAGTATCATGCGTACCGTTCCATTGAATGGAATGCTGACTTCCCTGGCGTTTAACTATAATCACAGGAATAAAAATGTGCGTCTCTATGAGCTGGGTAACGTATATCTGCCGAAGCAGCTTCCGTTGACGGAGCTTCCGGAGGAGCGGATGATGTTTACGCTCGGTATGTATGGCGAAGGCGATTTCTTCGTGATGAAAGGCGTCGTGGAAGAATTTTTCGAAAAAGCCGGGTTGCATAAAGCGGCTTCCTACGACCCAAAGGCCGGAAAACCATTCCTGCATCCGGGGCGTCAGGCCAATATCATCTACGACGGGGAAGCGCTTGGGTATCTGGGAGAAATTCATCCTGTCGTAGCAGATAAATATGGCATTGGCGAAAAGGCATATGTAGCGGTTCTGGATATTCCGAAAGTTGTGGAAAACGCTTCTTTTGACCGGAAATTTGAGGGAATCGCCAAATTCCCGGCTGTGACCAGGGACATCAGTATGATGGTATCAAAAGATATTCTGGCGGGGCAGATTGAAGCTATGATTCGACAGAGGGGCGGCAAGCATCTGGAGAGCCTGAAGCTGTTTGATATTTACGAGGGAGAGCAGATTAAGAAGGGTTATAAATCGATGGCGTATTCTCTGGTATTCCGTGCAAAGGATAAGACCATGACGGAGGATGAGATTACATCTGCCATGAAGAAGGTTTACAATGGTCTGGAATCTATGGGAATCGAGTTGAGACAGTAATGATTATTTATGTAATGCGGCATGGACAGACGGACTGGAACGTGGCAAAACGGCTCCAGGGACGATCGGATACGGTTTTGAATGAAAATGGAAGAGAACTGGCGAGGAAAACGGGGGAAGCGCTTCTGGCGGTTCCCTTTGCCGCAGCTTTTTCCAGCCCCTTAAAAAGGGCAAAGGAAACGGCGAAGCTGGCGCTTGGCGGAAGGGACGTCCCATTTTTTGAGGATGAACGGCTGATCGAGATCAGCTTTGGGGTTTACGAAGGGCTTTGCAGCGCAAAGGATCATTATGAGATACCGGACAGGGATTTTTCCTATTTCTTTACCGCGCCGGATAAATACCGGGCGCCGGAAGGAGGGGAGAGCTTTGCAGAGCTCCACAAGCGTACGGCAGATTTTCTGCGGGACATTACGACACGCCCGGAGCTGGAAGATAAGACGGTACTGGTATCGACCCACGGTGCGGCGGGCAGAGCGCTGTTAAATGCCCTGCGCATCTTTGAACAGAAGGATTTCTGGCATGGCGGCGTTTCCCCGAATTGCAGCGTTTCTATTTTGGAAAGCAGACATGGGGAAGTGCGGCTGATCGAAGAAAATAAAATTTTCTATTCCATTGCGTAAAACAGAGGAATGTCCGGCGGATAATCGGTAAAATAGAAAAACAGTCCGGCAAGAAAGAGCAGGAAAAGGATGCAGAAGATATTTGTGCATAGGTTTCCCGCTTCTTTTTTTATGGTCAGATACCAGGTCAATCCGTAGCACAGGGCGACGCCCAGGAAAAAGGAGAGGATGTCCATCCAGAGATAGTGTTCTCCGAGAATCCCCGTGTAGGAGTAGTAAAAGACGACGATAAAGAGAAGCCCTGCCGTACATCCAATGGTACGCGCGGTAAT
>CALCMD010000093.1 GCA_937965795.1 uncultured Lachnospiraceae bacterium
AGTCGCAGTTAGCCGGAAGTTCATCGGAGCGTTGCCCCAGTCCGTGTGGGATATGGGGCAGACTTCCCGGCGTCCGGCGTAAGCATACGAATTTCCGTCTCCATAAATTTCCGGGGTAAGTGGGCATCTCCCCGCCAAACCGTGATTTAAAAATCATTTTACCGCTTTCTTTCATACCGCACAAACGTATACTCCAGATCGAAATACGTCTGCTCCTCACTCTCCCCGGTGATCTCCCACTCTTCCATCTCGTCGAGATTCGGAAACCAGGTATCCGCTTCGTAGGAATGCCGGATTTTCGTCACATGCGCCGTGTCACAGAGAGGAAGCAGCTCCTGATACACGCTGCTGCCGCCGATCACATAAACATCCTCACTGTGATATTTCTCCAGCTCCCGCAGAAGCCCCGGCACAGAATGTACCATGATGGCATCCTTTACCTGATAATCGGGATTTCCCGTCAGCACAATGTTTGTCCGCTTTTTCAGCGGAAGTCCGTTTGGAAAACTCTCAAGCGTTTTCCTTCCCATAACGACCACCTTTCCCGTAGTCGTCTCCCGAAAAAATTTCATATCCGCCGGAATGCTCACCAAAAGTCCGTTATCTTTGCCAATCGCCCAATTTTCATCTACTGCTACAATCAGATTCATACGCTCCTCCTATACCGCAACAGGAATATTTTTGATCTGTGGTCCTGTCACATAATTCTCTACGTGCAGATCATCCACGGTAAACTTATAGAAATCCCGAATCTCCGGATTCAGCCAGACCTTCGGAGCCGGATAAGTTTCCCTGGCAATCAGTTCTTTTACCATCGAAACATGTCTGTCATAAATGTGTGCGTCCGCAATCACATGCAGAAGCTCCCCGGCCTCCATATCGCACACCTGCGCCATCATCATCAAAAGCAGCGCATACTGGCATACATTCCAGTTGTTCGCCGTCAGCACATCCTGCGACCGCTGGTTCAAAACCGCATTTAAGGTCAGCCTGTCTTTGCCCTTTTCCTGCGTGGTATTAAAAGTCATGCTGTAAGCGCAGGGATAAAGGTTCATCTCGTGCAGATCCTGATGTACATAAATATTGGTCATGATGCGTCTGCTGTACGGATTGTGTTTCAGGTCAAAAATCACACGGTCTACCTGGTCCATCATGCCCTCTTTATAGACATGCTTCACACCGAGCTGATAGCCATACGCCTTTCCGATGGAACCTTCTTCGTCCGCCCAGGAGTCCCAGATATGGCTGTGCAGATCGTGAATATTGTTTGACTTTTTCTGCCAAATCCATAAAATTTCATCAAAAGCATTTCTTAACGGCGTTCTCCGAAGCGTCAGAGCGGGAAATTCTTTTCGCAGATCGTAGCGGTTTACGATGCCGAAACGTTTGATCGTATAGGCTGATTCTCCCGTATCTTCCCAGACCGGGCGCACCTTCTCCCCTTCCGTACTTACGCCGTGTTCGATAATATCCCGGCACATGGAAATAAATAGCTGATCCGCATAACTCATATATCTGTCCTCCTGTTAGTTTTTCAATTTTACCAGGCTTGCATCCTCTGCAAAGCCAGAAGCGTTGTACAAAAATAAGATATCCGTATATTCTTTATCTTTCCTGTATTCCCGGAAACTCTCGTTAAAATATCGCAAATCGACAAAATCGACTTCTGAGAAATCATGGAAGGTAAAGGGCAGAAAGCAGTGGGCATAAGAATCCTTGATGACCAAAAGGCGTCTGTTACTTCCATTTTCAATCGTCCCCTCCACGACGGGCTGGTTTCCTCCAAAGAACAGGGCATACTTATCCTTTGTTTTCAGTGCGTCCCAATCGTAAAGATCCGTTTCCGTCTCTTCCCGGTTATAGAGCAGCGAATACGGCTTTTCTTCCTTCGGCCTGAAAATCTGAATGGAATCACACCCCACGTCGCCGCCGACCTTCGCTTCGATCGTACCCTGAAACTCGTCTGTCACGGTCTCTATCTCATAATCGGCAAGCGCAAGCGACGACAGACCCTTTTCCTTCGCCCATGCCGCATAAACGTAATAGGCTGCCAGCGTCTTCCAGTGATGATCTGTCCGGTAATAGAGTTCTTCGTCTATATGCTCCCGCAGAACCGCCTCCGCGTCAAACCAGACGCCCTCCGGCAGCACATCCGCTATCTTTTTCAGATAATTTTCTTCCTCATCGGATGCGGCAAACTTCGGCAGCTTCTCCTTCAAAATCTGCACTGCATTCGGAATCACCATAGCCGTCACATGTTCTTTTCCGTAATCCTCCTGCATTTCCGCCATGAATTCTGCCAGATAGGAAATATTTTTTTCCGCCGTGTCATTGGTAAAGCTTCCCGTATGCTTTTCGATCAGATAACCGTCTTGTGCAAAATAGACGTCATTGCTTTCCTGCTTGAGAGTCGCCCGCTCGACTGCCGTCTTAACGCCGATCCACTGGTCTCTGAAAAGAAACTGATCTGTAATAAAAGATTCATAGTCTTTTGCAAATGCTCCACTGAAATAAGAATCCACCGAAAGCTTTGGTCTCTGCGCCAGAGCCCGGTTTTCTCTGTCCGAAAATTCCTTCACGGGACTGATCAGGCTGGCAATCGTCATTCCAAAAATCAGCAGAAGAAATACTATGATAAGAATCTGATTCTGTCTTTTCTGTTTCATCCTTTCCCCTTTCTGACGCACCTGCTGCGCCGCCGCCCAAATCAGAAGCGAAAATACAAAAACGGGTTATAAGTCGCATCCACCAGGTAAGCCACCGCGATCACAAAAATCCCCACGCAGAAAATACAGCGCAGCGCCGTCTGCATAACGCCGCCCTCCTGAAAGCGGGATAGTACTTTTCCGGCACAGCGTTTCGGAAGCATCGTACTTCCAAGAAACAAAATAATAAGCAATACCGCATAATTATAAAGAAGATAAATTGTTTCCGAGTTAAACAGCCCTGCCCCAAAGCCTCCGAACATCGCTTTCAGATAAGACCAGGCATACGACAAATCCTCACACTTAAAAATCACCCAGCCGATGACTACGATCAGCAGCGTATACAGATTCTGTACAATCCCCGGCAGGCGCTTCATCCATTTTCCAATCACAAATTTTTCCAGAACCAGGAACCCTCCGTAATACAGCCCCCAGACCACAAAATTCCAGCTAGCGCCATGCCAGATTCCGGTCAGCATCCACACCACGAAAATATTCCGTACCTGCTTTGCCATCCCTTTTCTATTCCCCCCCAGTGGAATATAAACATATTCCCGGAACCAGGAACCAAGCGAAATATGCCATCTGCGCCAGAACTCCGTAATGCTTCTGGATATGTAAGGATGGTCAAAATTTTCCAGAAAATGAAACCCGAACATTTTCCCCAGTCCAATCGCCATATCCGAATACCCGGAAAAATCAAAATAGATCTGAAACGTGTATGCAATAGCTCCCAGCCACGCAGTCGCCGCCGGAACGCTCTCTATTGGCAGCGCCATAATCGTATCACAGAGCACGCCGATATTATTGGCGAGCAGCACCTTCTTTCCCACACCCGCCATAAACCGCTGCACACCATAAGCAAAATCCTCCGGCTTTTCACGGTCTTTTTGCATCATCTGCCCGGCAATCGTCTTATACTGCACGATCGGCCCGGCAATCAACTGTGGGAACATAGAAACATAAGTTCCGTAATTCAGCCAGTTCTTCTGCACCTTCGTGGCCCCCCGGTACACATCAATCGTGTACGACATCGTCTGGAAGGTAAAAAAGGAAATACCGATTGGAAGCGGAATCCCCGGCAGCGGAAAGCTCGTCCCCAACAGCCCGTTTACAGAGCCTATGAGAAAGTCTGCATATTTGAAAAAAGCAAGAATCCCCAGATTCATCACAATCGAAATCATAAGGGCGCCCTTTGCTCTTTTGAAATCCTGCTGTTTCTTATATTTATCGATCAGCCGTCCTACCCCATAATCCATTGTAATCGAGAACAGCATCAGAAAGACGTATTTCGGCTCTCCCCAGGCATAGAAAAACAGGCTGAACAAGAATAAAATTACATTTCGCATTCTCCTCGGCGCCAGAAAATACAGAAGCAGCACCGCCGGAAGAAACCGGAACATAAACAATAAACTACTGAAAACCATAATGACCTCTCAATCCGTCTTTTTTAATTTTTCTTTACGATTTGAAAAAACTATTTACAATTACCGGGTTTATTATATAATATAGAGGAAGAAAAAACAAATTAATTTTTCAATCAGGGGAGAAAATATGCCACATCAGAGAAAGCGGAAACGGCAGAATCCTGGCCGTTTTCTTAATATGCTTATTTTAATCTTCATTGTATTGATTGTCTTTGAAGGGAATCTGCTCATCAATATTTTTCAGAAAGACGGACTGAAATCCCAGATAAACTCTCAGATTGATGAATTGCTCGCAGACAGCAGAAGCAAGGAAAAAGAAACGGAGACCACGGTGCAAACAGAAACGCCTGCCATGACAGAGCCTCAGACAGAGCCCGTTCCGGTCAACTCCGCCATCGTACCAGAACAGCCCGTTCCGGTTGACGATTCTTACTTCTCCGACGCTGTATTCATCGGTGACTCCCGTATGGAAGGCTTTCGCAATCAGTCCGGGATCACCCAGGGGACCTTTCTGACCGGTGTGGGCATGGACGTCTCGAACATTTTTGAGACGCCGTACATAAATCTTTACAATGAACAAATTACCGTGTTCCAGGCGCTGTATAACACAAATTATAAAAAAGTATACGTCATGCTCGGCACAAACAATCTGGGCGAACCGGATTTTGACGACTTCAAGGATAAATACCGTGTCTGTCTTGGTGAAATCCGGAAAATGCTGCCAGACGCCATTATCTATGTTATCAGCGTTGCCTATGTGGAGGAATCCAAAGTAGAAGATACGACTTATGTCAACAATCAGAATATCGACACAGTGAATGATAAAATTCTGGAGCTGTGCGAGGATACCGGTTATTATTTTGTAAATATCAATGAAGTTCTGTCAGACGGAAATCATTCCCTTGTGGAAGGCGCTACCAGCGATGGAGTCCATATGTATGAAACCTACTGCAAAATCTGGCTGGAGTATCTGAAAAACCACTATTTTTCTGAAGAGGATATCCAAAGAATGAAACAGCCTTCTTCAGAACCTGCTACTGAAAATCAGACGGACAGTTCTTCTGAACCGTCCACTGAAACTTTATAAAACATAATTATACCAAAGGAGAATGTGTATTATGAAAAAATTTTTATCTCTCACGTTTGCAGCTATGCTGCTGATTCTGTCACTTACTGCATGTGGAGGAGGCTCCTCCGACGGAGTAACCGCCAGCGTTTCCGACCTGGCAAAACAGCTTTCCGAAACCGTCAGCGATGGAACGCTTTCCACAGACCCGGTCGTATCCGATATCCTCGCTTCTACTTACTTTCTTGATATGGAACAGGTAGAGGACAGCGCCTCTTACATGAGCACTGGCGCTACCGCATGTGAAGTCACGGTCGTAAAATGCAAGGACAGCAGTTATACTTCCGAGGTATCAGATCTCTTCAAATCCCGTGTGGAAAATCAGTCAAAGCTTTTTGCAAGCTATGCCCCGGATGAAGCGACAAAGCTGGACGCCGCTATTATCAAAACATCCGGAAACTACGTGGTACTCTGTGTCACGGACGATACCGCCAAAGCGGAAGAAGTTCTAAAAGAAGCCGGGTTCTAATTTTATAAGAAAAAGCTCTGTTGCGTTTCTATTGCAACGGAGCTTTTTTCATGTAAAAAATCAAATCATGTTTTACTGCACGTTTTCAAGGATTCCAAAAGCTCCCGCTCTGTCTGTATTTCCACCGGATATGGATATTTCTTCGCCATTTTTTCAAATTCTTCCCGGAACTTTCCTGCTTTCGCCTCATCCTTTTCTGCTAAAAGCGCATACGCATATTCCGTCCGCAGAACAGAGGGGCATCTTTTCATGGATTTCATAAACCTTTTCTGCCTTTTATCCAGAAGTTCTTTCAGGCGTTCTTCCCGGTTTTCCCCCACTAATTCACAGAAAATCTGATCCACCTGCATTAAATTTTTATGTACCCCCACGATTCCGCTATCCAGAGAAAAAAGTCTCTCCATCTCCTGATCCGCCCTGGCAAAATCATGCTGCTCCATCAGCCGGCTGCATGCAAAGACCCCCAAAGCCGCAGACATGCTGTTTTTCATTTCCTCATCCGACGGCATCTCAAACCACTCTTCGGGCATATCCCGAAGCCGCATTCCCGATGCGATCTGCTGATTTACTTTCATCTGTATCCAAAAAGCCCGCAGAGCGTAAGGGTCTTTTCCCACAGAAATCACATTGTAGCCATCGTTATTGACACTCGCCAGTTTCAGAGGGATACCATTCGTTAATGCGCACGCCATCCCTGCAACTGCCAACATCAAAAATCCCAGAAAAGCCAGCTCCTGACTTCTGCACACTACGGCAAATATCGCAAAAAGAACTGCGCTGATCAGGTTCAGCAGGGAGCCTCCCAAATTGTAAAGGATATACGGGTATTTCCCATCCTTGATATCCGGCGGTATCAGCAGGCATTGTCCTCCCGTTCCCGCGAGAGAATACCTGGAAAAATGAATCTTCCCATCCCGTTTGATCCACATAAATCTGCCAATGCGGAAGGAAGAGAACTGATAACCTGTCAGAAGCCCGAACACAAGATGTCCTGCTTCATGAATCACAATCTGCAAAAAGAGGGAGATCCATATCATCACCAGTAAAAATATCTCCCTGAAAATCAGATACCCCTCCGACTTTCCTGATGAAGCTGTCCGGCTTGTGTAAGATGCGAGCGCACATCCAATGATCACGCCCATCAGCAAAGCGACAGCAACAGGAATCGCCTGCTTTATTTTTTTTATTTTCTCTCTTCTGTTTTTCATTCTTTCCTCCCTGAATCTTTTACCGGATTTCATTGCCAAATCCCCGTTTTCTCTAAATCAACTGTATCTTTAGTCTAACACTTCTTACTTTATTTTACAATCATTTCTTCTTACAATCCTTCTGAATATCATGCAAGGATTCCGCATTTGGGATACCTGCCGCCGCTTTTCCGGTCGATTTTTCCGGGAAACTATGTTATACTGTGGAACAATAAAGGAAAAGAGGTTTTATAACATGGAAGATTCAAAGAAAATGCAGTTATTTGAAGAAATGCCCATCCCAAAAGCAGTCATGACACTGGCTATTCCGACGATTATCAGCTCCCTGGTGATGGTCATCTATAATCTGGCCGACACTTATTTTGTAGGTATGATCAATGACCCAATCCAAAACGCTGCCGTAGCCCTGGCCGCACCAGTGCTGCTTGCTTTTAATGCCATAAACAATCTGTTCGGAATCGGGGCGTCCAGCATGATGAGCCGTGCGCTGGGAAGAAAGGATTACGATACGGTTTCCCGCAGCTCTTCTTTCGGATTTTACTGCTCCCTCGCCTGCGGCATCCTGTTTTCACTGCTTTTTACCTTTTTTTGCACACCGCTTCTGCATATACTGGGTGCGGACAGTGAGACTGCTTTGGCGACAGGTGAATATCTGAAATGGACCGTGACCTGCGGTGCGGTTCCCGCTATTCTGAATGTTGTCCTGGCTTATCTGGTGCGTTCGGAAGGCAGTTCCCTTCATGCCAGCATTGGCACCATGAGCGGATGTCTTTTAAACATTGTCCTCGATCCCATCTTTATTCTTCCCTGGGGGCTGAACATGGGAGCGGCGGGTGCAGGTCTTGCCACCTTCCTCTCCAACTGTGCAGCGTGCGCCTATTTTTTGGTACTGCTATTTTTGAAGCGTGGACATACCTTCGTGTGCATCCGCCCTTCCATGTGCCGCATTCGCCGTCCGCTTCTTTTTGGTATCTTCGGCGTGGGAATCCCGGCTTCCATCCAGAATCTTTTGAACGTAACCGGCATGACGGTACTGAATAATTTTACCTCTTCCTACGGTTCCGATGCGGTCGCTGCGATGGGCATTGTACAGAAGATCAATATGGTGCCTCTCTATGTCGCCCTGGGACTATCGCAGGGGATTATGCCGCTGGTAAGCTATAACTATGCGAGCGGAAACATTACGCGCATGAAAAAATGTATTTTTTTTGCGGAAAAGATTACGCTTGCTTTCATGCTCGTTGTAACTGTGGGATATTATTTCGGTGCGGGTACGCTGACGTCGCTTTTTATGGAAAATCCGGACATCGTGGCTTACGGAACCAGATTTCTTCACGGCCTTTGCCTGGGGCTGCCTTTCCTCTGTATAGACTTTCTCGCCGTAGGCGTATTCCAGGCCTGCGGTCTTGGAAAACAGGCTCTGATCTTTGCCCTGCTCCGCAAAATCGTTTTGGAAATCCCGGCGCTCTACCTTCTAAATTACTTTTTTCCTCTCTATGGCCTCGCCTATGCGCAGCTTACAGCGGAAATCATTTTATCTGCCGCCTCATGTATCGTCCTGGGACGTCTATTCAAAAAACTATCCTGAATCTTACAGTAAAGAGGGCGGCTCCCTTTTTTATGGAGCTGCCCTCTTCGCTTTTATTATTTCTTTTTATAAGATACTTTCTTGCCGGCCCCTGCCTTTTTCATCTGGAGTTTTAGTTTTTTAAGCTGCTTTCCAGACATCTTCTTTGGCACGGTAACCTTTGCATTCGCCCTCATTCCCCGGAATGTCTTCCCGCCGATCTTCGGCGCTTTCACGGTACGGAATGTCACAGTTTTCAGTTTTGTACATTTGAAAAATGCACTCTTGCCAATCGTTTTTACATTTTTCCCGATGACGACCGTCTTTACCTTTGTATTTTTCTGGAAGGCTTTCGCCTGAATGGACGTCACCCGGAAGGTATAGCCGTCCTTCTTAACAGTATCCGAAATTACCATCTTTGCTTTCTTTTTTCCGGTCAGCTTCACTGCCGCTGCCGTACCGTTCTTCGCATCCGCTTTCGTAATCTTATACTGGATGCCCCCCACTTCAAAGACTGTTCCAACAGCCGGAACTGCCGGTGGATTCACCACGGATGTTTTCAGCTTTAATCCTGCCTTTGCATCCTGCAAAGCTTTTAACGCTGCATCGATTTCCTCCTGCACGGCGCCGCTGTTTATCACTTTTCTTGCCGCTTCCAGCGCACGCCTGAAACTTGCCGCGCTTTCCTCTGTATATCTGCCAAGCTCCACCTTTTCGGCTTCCTCGACTGCACTTTTCAGGCTTTCGGGATTTCCCTGTATTTTTGCCGGATTTATCCGGACTTTTTCTGTAGCGGTCTGTATGCCCGGTCTGCCTTTTGCATCCACCGGATAAATGCGGCATTCCACCGTTCCTTCGTATTCTAATTTCAGGCTCGGATTCTCCGTGATCTCCTGAATTCCATTGTCATAAACAAAGCAAAACAATGACTTTCCTTCTTCATCACCATCCGGATCGCTGTAACGATAACTTACAGCGGCGGTATCGCCCACTTCATAAACTTCTTTTTCAAAAGCTGCATCTTCCGCCACTGGCGCCTGATTACCGGATTCCAGGAAAGAAACAGCCTCCTGTGCGCACAGTTGCTCATAGGTGAGATTCCCGGAAGCCACACGCAGCCCCGAAAACGCTGCTGTCCGGCTCCGGTCGTTGGTCTCCCATGCGGTAAAACCAATTTTATAATCGCTGTCCAGCATGGCTGCCTGCAAATCGCTTACATGCTGCCATTCTCCGCCCTCCGTCCTGAAATCCACAGAAACCGTATTTCCATTTTTATAAAACCCAAGATAAGCGTTTGTCAGATTATTCTCGCTCTGGTTTCCTCCTGTTTCTGTTGCACTTCCATTTGTCTCTGTTACGGTCACGACGCCGTCATAGTGAGACTTCTTGCCAACGCTGATATAGTTATCATCATCCTTATAAAGCAGGAAGGACGCCGTATCCCATTGTCCGCTTTCCTTTACCGGAAGATTCTCCACATGGATAACCGCACGCAGGTTATTCTTGTCAAGTTCCGCCGGAATGGTATACAGAAACAGATTCTCTACGGAATTGTTGTTGTTATAGAGATCTCCCCTCTGCATATCAATGACGACCTTCTCCTGATTCACCGTATAATTTTCTTGATCCTCCCGAACGATCGTAAAATCCGGGCTGATATTCTCTGTATCCGGTATGCTTACAATAACCGCTTTGCGGGCGACGCTCAATCCTGCGGATGCTTTCACCCAGACGATTCCGTTTTTCTGCGCCGTCACTACTCCGTTGGCGTCAATACTTGCGGCATCTGTCGTACCGCCTGTCAGGAAATCTTCTACTTCCCATGTGATCGTTTTCCCGGAAGCCGTTTCTGCTGAGAAAGAAGCTGTCGCACCTGCCTTGTCAAGCACCTGATGATCTTCGCCGCTGATCGTAACCACATCCTCCGGCGCCAGTTCATCTGCACCGACAACGGTCATCGTGACACTGTTCGAAAGAATCTCCTCACCGTTCCACTCATAATATGCCTGCACTTCGGCAGTTCCCGACTTCTTTGCCGACATTCTTCCGTTTGTATCCACGGAAAGGACGTCCGGATTGCTGCTCCTGTAACGGATTCCTGATACTGCGGCAGATGCCGGCTGATTTCTGTCATGTGCGATTTTAATATCTGCATCATGATTATTTAAATATTCATCCGGCATGTCGCTGAGCACTGCGTACAGTTTCAGACCATCGTCATAGGTATTTCCTTCCAGTGTGACGTTTTTACATTTTGTAAATTCATAGACGTTCTCTGTCGCAGCCGTATGTCTGTTTCCATCAGCCACCGTGTTCAAAGTCATCTTCTCACCCGCCAGAACACGATTCTGCGGAGCACTGATTTGTAAGGAAACACCCGGATTTGTACGCAGAATAACATTATTCTTAATCGTCAGGTTCTCCACACTTTCTGCCTTCACAACCGTATCACAGTCCATATGGAAGGTATTCTCCTCAATCGTAATATTCTTATGAATCGCATTGTCTGCCGATGGAAATCCGCCACCCTTCGTCACTGGATGTACATAGACTGCCGGAGCATACTCCCATGCGGTTCTTCCGATACTCTTAATATAAAATTCATTATTCCGGATTGTCATATCACGGATTGGGCCGGATTCATACCATTCATTCGAGTCATTGGACAGGAAAATCGTCGCCATAGACATATTTTTAAAGGTATTTCCTTCAATCAAAACCGGATTTCTCGTCGTACACAGAATTCCTCTGGTTGGCACCTGGCAGAACGTACAGTTGCGAATCGTTACTTTCGGCGCATAGGTTACATTTTCTGCTACGTATTTCGGCTCGTTTCCAATTTTATCACTCAAATTGGAAGGAAGCGTTTCCTCAAAGGTCACCTGCATCGTGCGGAGATCATTCCCGTTTTCTCCCGGATTGACGACAGAAGCCACCGTATATAAGGTTTCACTATCTGTAGATTCCAGTGTATCCCTCGTAAAAAACGCTACCTTATCTCCTGCATGGAACTGCGGGAAACCGCCCTGCTGCCGATGAATGTATTTCAATACAAGCTGCCTGTCGTTCACTCGCTGCTCCACACGGGTAAAGGTTCCGTGCAGATTGATCGGGTCGTCATGTGTATTGGCGAAATTACAGTTTTCAATTACCAGGTCGCCCGCCGCTCCCGAAGCATGAAGTCCGTCCGCAAAGCTAACGGTAATGTGTCCGGAGCCTTCCCTCGGCGTCAGATTGCAGTCATAATAATAAACGTCCTTGCTCATCTGAATCAGCCATCCAAAACCGTGCATGAAGTGCACATTGACCTCCCTTGCCGTTACATTTTCACTCTCCCAGGTAAACGCCCCGGCCGTCTGGCGCGTCGCATTTCCCGCAAGCTCCATGACCGTTCCCATTTTCTGCATCGACGGGCGGCTGGAATTATAAAAAATACGGACATGGGTTGCATCAATTTCGGAAATACTGGAAACATTTGTAAACGGCCCGTCGCCGGTATAATAATTTCTGGACATCTCGCCCTCCGGCTGATATGCCACCACTGCATAACTCGGGCTGTGGATACCGGTCTGCGTCCAGTAGTAATTGCCCGTATAAGGACTCCTTTCACTGTACCAGGTAATCGTATTACCTGAAATGGCATGCGGAAAACACTCCGGAATCAAAAAGTCTGTATACTCTTTTCCGTCCTCCGTCCCCATGCCGGATACTGTCATCTCCGTTACCGTCGGCACTCCAAAATCCCAGGAAAAATTCTTCAGCGTGACATTCCTGGAATGTACCACAGCCAGAGCCATCATATTTCCGTGCATCATAAACAGGGAACCATTACCGTCCAGCGTGAAATTCTCCTGTCCTTCGATCAAAAGACCAATCCATTTCGTCGGATTTTCAATACTGTTCGTGTTCGAGGTATGATATTCTCTCTGCTGAACCTTGTCTTTATAGATGTGATATTCCCCTTTCGGAAACTCAACGGTAACATGAGCAGCACCATTCTGTGTGGCTTCTTTTGCCGCCTCGAACGCCAGCCAGACAGCCTCGGCGCTATCCTGTTCCCCTGTCGGATCCGCCCCGTAATCCACAGGGTTAATCACCACACCCTCTGTCTCTTCCGCATACACAGCCGGAACATGCAGCATCCATGTTCCCAGAACCATGCACAATGCCAGAAAAACGAAAAAAAACTGCTTTTTCATTCTGCTTCCTCCTTCAAAAGTCCTTTTTTTTGCAAATCCGCAAAGATGAGTTTGTCCACCGGAGAAATCCGTTCCCTGTCCGCACAGGTCAGCCATACAATCTCCTCAATTTCAGAATCCGCCTTTAAATTTCCGATAAACTCTGCCATATAGCAGGTCATTCTTACCTGGACGCCCTCAGCATGTCCGTGTGCCTGCGCTTCAAAAATCCCATAGAATTTTATAGATGATTCCACGATTTCAACACTGAGTTCTTCCCTGACTTCCCGTATCAACGTTTCCACATCCGTCTCATTCCCTTCCCGCTTTCCGCCAGGGATATAATACTTATCTTTCCCTTTCGAACGTGTGCTGAGAATTTTTCCATCTTTCAGAAACAGGAATGCGACTTTATCTATTTTTCCCATATCTCCCCTCCTCTCTGATTCTCTAAAGTACTGCTTTGCGGATAAAATTTTATATAATTATACCATAAAAATCTGATGAATCCTAACATTTTTTAGTCAAAATTAAAAAAGGCCGCATTCCACGAAGAAATACAGCCGCCTTTTCTCTTAAATATAATCAAACTTATCCGGACCTTTGAACCAGGAATTCCGTCCGAGATGGAGGATAAACGCAAGTACCGCAACCGAAAGGTATCCAAGCGCAAACGGGGAGAGCGGATAAAACCCAAGCGCCGCGCTGTGGATAAACCCAAGCGCCGCCAGCACATAACCTACCAGCCCTGTGACCGCCACCTTATCCAGTTTTTTGTCAATGACAAAGACCGTCATAGTTCCAAGCAGGATGCCGATCAGAATCGCTCCCGCCTTCGTAGCTGCTACGCCATTCCACATAACGCCCGCATCAAGAAGCTGCTGCGAAACGTCCGCCGTAAAGTCATTGATTCCTGTGGAAAGCACCTCTGTGTAATATCCTGCCAGCCCCGCTGCTCCAGTCACCTGTGTATACAGGTAATCTGCAACAGACGGTACCATAGCAATACCGATGGCTGCATAATGCTTTTTCTCACAGACGTCAAATGCCTGCGCTACCATAACAACTGCGCACCATAGGAATGTAATTGCGCACACCGCCGGAGGAACAATGCTGTTCAGGAAGGTAAACAGTCCGAAAATACCAGCGATTCCAAATACCACGCCGGACACGATAGAGTATCCGATTCCGGCATTTGCTTTCTTCAGCCCGGCATGTCCCAGCCACACCGTATTCGGGATAATGCCGCCAAACAGTGCGGAAATCATGGTGCAGATACCATCTGCAAACTGCGCCTCGCGCACGTTATAATTATCTCCGGCCGCATTTGACGCCTCTACATTATCCATTGTCTCAATAAAGTTATAGATTTCCACCGGAATAATAATCGTCAGGTATGGTACAACGATTGCAAAACCATTAATCAAGTATTCAATACTCGTCCCAGGGTTCGGACAGTAGAATCCGATTCCGCTGAAATCTACGGTAGTACGTCCCAGGCAGAACGCATAAATAATGCCGCCCACAATCGCCACTACCAGCGGCGGAATCTTCTTCGGGAAAAGATAACCGCCGAAAACCCCGACAACTGCGATAAACAGCACCGGAAGCCCAATCATCGGGTCGCTTAAAATATCAAACACACCCTGGGTAGCCATCCAGATAAATCCGATGCCTGCCACAGTGCCAAGAAGCGCTGCCCTCGGAATGCGCTTTTTCATCCAGGGGCCGATAAATCCGCCCAGAAATTCAACAAAACCACCGATAAAACATGCCGCCATCGCCGCAGACCACGCCAGTTTCGGGTCTTCCAGCGCATAGCTCAGAGGCATAACCACGCCGTACAAAATGACAAACATGGCCGGAGTGGACACGCCCGAAGGAAGCGCTGTGACGTCCGCGCGCCCCTCTTTCTTTGACAGCTTATACCCCATCCACGCGTAGTAGAAACATCCAAGCATCAAACCGATCGACATGCCCGGCACTACAAAGCCGAACACAATGTCATCCGGCCATCCGAGAACCCCCGTCAGCGTCGCAATGACAATCAGATAGTTGACGATGTTGTTCGTCACCGCATAAGACACGCCGCCAATATCGCCGCGCCTGAAAAATGGCACCAGTGTTTTCTCTTTATTCATTTTTTCTCTCTCCTTTGTATTAATTCTCTGCCTCAACCGGAATAAATGAAAAGCTGGTCACGTCGAAAAGCCCCATATCCGTAAGCTTAATCTCCGGAATAACAGCCAGTGACATAAAGCAGAGCGTCATCACAGGCTCTACCGTGTTGTCAATGCCAAGCTGCGTATAAGCCGCTTCATGAAGCGCCGCCAGCTTTTCTGCAACCCACTCGCCTGACTGATCACTCATCAGCCCGGCAATCGGCATTGGCATACGTTCTACAACCTTTCCGTCTTTCACCAGAACGATTCCCCCGCTCTGTTCCTCCAGATATTTTACCGCGGACTCCATCTCGTCATCATTCACGCCCACCACGATGATATTGTGCGAATCATGCGCAACCGAAAGCGCAATGGCTCCCTCTTTGATTCCATAGCCTTTCAAAAAGCCGCAAGCCACATTTCCAGTACCCTTATGCCGCTCCACGACGGCCACCTTGACCAGATCCACATCCCTGGACCAGACAAATTCTCCCTGCTCATCCAGCGCAATCTCTGCCGTGGCTTTCTTCGTCACCACGCCGCCCGGCATAATCTCAATCACATTCACATGATTCCTTTTCAGGTGCATCCGGAATTTCTCTTTTGAAAAATCTTTCAAATGCACGCTTCCCATCACGCTGGAAATATCATGGCGTGTAACATCCGGCAGATACGTTCCGTTTTCCGCCGTCAGGACGCCCTTCACCCACACCCGGTCTACATGGAACTTCGTCAAATCATCCAGAAGCACAATGTCCGCGCGGTATCCCGGGGCAATCGCCCCCCGATCATACAGGCGGAAGCACTCAGCGGCATTCAGCGTCGCCATACGCAGCGCGGTCACTGCATCCAGCCCTTCCTCCACACAAATCTGCAAATGGTTGTCCAGATGCCCCTCCTGTAAAATCGTTTTTGGCTGGCGGTCATCCGAACAGAGCAGGCATCTTCGGCTGTTTTCCGGCGTAACGCCCTTTAACAGCGTCCGCAGATCATGGCAGGCAGAACCCTGGCGCAGCAGTACATACATGCCGCAGGCTATGCGCTCCTGCATATCTTCTACCGTGGCGCACTCGTGATCCCCCTGAATGCGGGCGGCCGCATAACCGTTCAAAGCCAGCCCGGACAGTCCCGGTGAATGCCCGTCAATCAGCTTGCCTTCTTTTTTCGCCAGCAGCAGCTTGTCCAATACCGCATCATCCGCAGAAAGCACGCCTGGGAAATTCATAAACTCGCCAAGTCCAAGAATCTTCTCCCTCTTTATCGGCTCCTCCATCTGCGGCGCTTCCACCGTTGCCCCCGCATTCTCAAACAGCGTCGCCGGTACGCAGGATGGAAGCATATACTGAATGTCAAGCGCTGTATTTTTCGCCGCCTCCATCATATAGTCCAGCCCTTTGATTCCAAAGACATTCACAATCTCATGCGGGTCTGCGATAATCGTCGTTCCTCCGTGGGGAACTAAAAGCCTCCCCAGCTCCTCCGGGCAGAGATATGAGGACTCAATATGGATATGGCTGTCGATAAAGCCCGGAACCGCATAGCGCCCCTGCGCATCAATCTCCGTCTCGCCGTGATATTTTCCTACGCCTGCAATCTGCCCGCCGCAGAGTGCGATATCGCCCTCTGTAAATTTCCCGGAAAACACATCCAGCACCTTACAGTTTTTAATGACCGTATCCGCAGGAATTTCCCCTGAAGCGGTCTGAATCAATTTTCTAAGCATTTCTTTTTCCATCGTCTCTCTCCTCCGCTTACGCCTCTTTTAAATCTAATACCGGGTCAAAAGTAGTCAGCGCCAGATAGTCTACCGGGCCAACGTCCGTAATCGCATAATCCGGAATCGCCGTAATCGGCAGGAAGAACATATACATCATCGGATTCGGCAAATCGGAACCCAGCGCACGCGCCGCAGCGTCAATTCTCTTCTCCTGCTCCGCTACCTCTTCCGGCTCGCAGTCGCTTACAATGCCTCCAATTGGCAGCGGAAGAAACTCTACAATCTCTCCGTCTGCGACTACGACCTGGCCGCCACCCTGCTCGATCAGGTAGTTGGCCGCAATCGACATATCTTCTGCATTTACCCCCATAACCACCAGATTGTTATCATCCGGCGCTGCGGAAGACGCCATTGCACCTTTCTTTAACTTCCAGCCGGAACAGAACGCCAGAGACTTATTTCCGTTTCTGCCGAAACGCTCCAGCACGGAAACCATCGCTACATCCTGCTCTGCATCCGGCAAAACGATACCATTTTCAACCTTCAGAACCACATCTCTTCTCTTGCGGACGAAAGGCCCTTTGACATCCATTGCCAACACGGTAGCTTCGCCGTTTGAGATGGATACCTTATATTCAAAATCGGCCTTTGTTGTCTTTTTGCATTTCAGCGCGCCTTTCAGCACAGAACTTCTTTCCGGCGCTTTCAGCTCATAGGACAGATGCTCATTTTCCGCGACCATCTTCCCGTTTGTCATGACCTTCGCAATCTTAAATTCATTCAAATCATCAACAAATAAAATATCCGCAATACGTCCCGGACAGATCGAGCCGACCAGATGGTCGATGCGGTATGCCTCGGCGCTGTTAATCGTTGCCATCTGAATCGCCGTCATGGGCTCCACGCCTGCTTTCATCGCCAGCCGCACGACATTGTCAAGATGCCCTTTGCTCAGAATATCGGTCGCTGTGACATCATCCGTACAGAAACTTACACGGCGGGCAAACGCCGGATTTACCTCGGTAACCGCACGGATATTTTCTTCCAGAAAATGTGTCACGCAGGACTCACGGATCAGCATATACATCCCTTTGCGCATCTTTTCTACCACTTCTTCATGGTCATAGCTCTCATGGTCAAGACGCACGCCCGCACACAGATAACCATTCAGGTCATTCCCCCTTGCCATCGGGGCGCACCCGAACACCGGAAGGCGGTTCTGAAATGCTTCGGAGATAGCGCCAAGTGTATCTTCATCCTCTTCCTGGATAAATTCACGCACCGTTTCCCATACGCCAAAACACTCCGGCCACTTCTGTACCTCGGCGTGTACCTCTTTGTTGAAATTAAAGGCAATCGTAGACTGGGGAATGGTATAAGGCGTCTTATACGGCGCGCCCCAGAACACTTTGAGCGGGCTTTTCTTCACCTCGTCCATCACTTCGCGCAGCCCTTCCAGGCCGGAAACCGAAATATACTCGTCAAGCCCGGAAATCATGCTGGTCGTTCCGTGAGGCACGACAGCCTTCGCATAGCTGGTAATGCTGAGCTTACTGCACTCGCTGTGGATATGCCCGTCAATCATCCCCGGCACGAGATACCTGCCGCCCGCATCAATAATTTCTGTTTCCGGCCCGATATATGCCTCCACATCTCCCACAGCCGCAATCATGTCATTATAAACCGCCACATCCGCAGGATAAATCTCACTTGACATGACATTAACGAGCTGCCCGCCGCGAATCACCTTATGCGCCGGAACTGACGCTCTGCCCGCACGGATTCTCTCTTTTAAATCAGATACACTTCTTTCCATGAGTCCTTCTCCTTTTCCTATACAGTCTCAGATAAAAAAGAAAGATATATCCTGGATGCAGGAAATCCTGCTCACAGCAGATCAGGTTTCCCGTCCCAAAACATATCTTAATAGAATTTTGATCGTATAAACGATATTCAATTTTTCTTAAATACAGCTTATACTTTTGCGTAAAAATTGTCAAGGAAAATTGGGACTTTTCACCATTTTTCCTCTTTGCGCATAACCTATAGCAGAACTTTTTATAAGGGAGATTTCGATGAGAGGAAAAAGTATTCTGTACTCCTGCGCATTCGCACTCACCGCACTTCTGGTGACCGGATGCCAGGGAGTCAAAAAGGACTCCAACGAACTGACAAAAGTAACACTCAATGAAGTGGCGCACTCCATTTTTTATGCCCCCCAGTATGTAGCGATTGAGGAAGGCTATTTTGAAGAAGCCGGCATTGATCTGAACCTTGTAACCGGATTTGGCGCTGTATAGAAAGTACAAATGCGCCGATACTTTTCTTTCACATCCATCCGGGCAGTCCTGTTTTCAGATCTCCTTCTTATGCCATTCCCCCCAGAATCCGCACGATGCTCTCATAAACAAACGCTTTCATGCGTTCCATATCCATATCCTCCGTGCAGTCCCCGCGCTCCAGATACATACAAAATCCCATGCACTGTGTCAAAAGGATATTGGTCATCAGAAATTCCGGTATCTCCTGTGCCAGTCCTTCCTTTTTCGCCTGAACGAACATATGCGACACGACCCGTTTTATCCGGTTTCCTTCTGTCAGCATGGCATGTTTCTTCCCGTCGCATTTATTTTCGGCACACGCACCCAGCACATAGTAACACAGATACTGGAGAAGAACTCTTCTCTTAGAATAGTTCTTCTCAATATCATCCAGAACCGCATAAACCTGCTTCCGAAAGCTGTCCTGCTTTAGCGCCTCTTCCGTCATGCGGCAGATTCCTCTGTGAAGCTGATAGAAGATCGCTTTTCCAAGCAGCTCCTCCTTCGTACTGAAATACTCATATGCCGTTCCCTTTCCGATTCCCGCCCTCTGTGTAATCTCGGAAATCTTCATGCGGTAAATATCCCGCCCCTCTTCGAGCAGTTCATTTACCGCCTCGTACATGGCCAGCACTTTCGGTGAGGAGAGCTGAAGAACACGCTCGATTCCTGCATCATCCATTTTAAATCTCCTCCTCTGTGATATCCTTCTTTCTGTTCACCAGATCATAAATACACGGAACGACCAGAAGCGTCAGCAGGGTTCCATAGAGCAGTCCGCCCACGGTTACAATTGCCATCGGCTGAACCATATCCGCTCCCATACCTACGCCGAGCGCCATCGTGCTCAGACCAAGAATCGTCGTCAGCGCAGTCATCAGAATCGGGCGCAGCCTCGTTCTTCCTGATTCGATGATGGCTTCCCTCTTTTCCATACCGCCCCGCCGGAGCTGATTGATATAATCCACCAGAACGATTCCATTGTTTACGATAATTCCAGAAAGCATGACAAATCCAATCATGGCGATGATGCTCACCGGCCTGCCCGTCAGCCACAATCCCAGAAATCCGCCCGTAAAGGCCAGAGGAATTGTAAACATGATGATAAACGGCGAGAGCAGGGACTGGAACTGCGCCACCATAATAAGATAGATCAGAATAGCCGCCAGACCCAGCATCTTTAAAAGTTCCGTCATGGATTCCTGAATCCTCTCGTTTTCCCCGGACATCTCAAAGCTATAGCCTTTCGGAAGCTCAAGCTTGCCAAGCTTCTTTTCCACTTCTCCCGCTACCAGACCAATGTTGTGCCCGGCGTCTACCCCGGCAGTAACCGTGACATACCTCGTCTGCGCTTCCCGGTTGATGGAAGAAAATCCCTCGGAATCTTCAAATTTTACAAGCCTGTCAAGCGGTACATCCACGGCATTTCCGTTCTTGTCTTTTCCCTCGATGGAAAGCTTCTTGATATCCGCCCTGGTCAGAGTGGTATCCTCCGCATTGACGATCATGACGGGATAATCTCTGGATTCCGTAGAAAGGGTGGTGGTACTCCTCGCCTCTGCCAGCTTTTCCTGTAAAAACCTGTAAATCTGGGCCGTCGTAAGCTGATATTCCATCGCCTGATCCTTATCCACGATCATACGCAGCTCCTGCGTCTTTTCCTCAATGCCGTCCGATACCTCCTGCGTACCTTCTACCTGCCCGACCAGCTCCGCCGCCTGCTCCGCCAGCGTCTTTAAGGTATCCAGATCTCTTCCTTTGATCTTAACCGAAATTCCGCTTCCGCCAAGTGCAGACATATCCATGCTGGAGGTTTCCACATCCAGGGCGCAATCCAGATCCTCCGTCCTTCTGACAATCTCCGCTGCCAGCTCCTGATTGTCAAGCTCCTTATCCTCTTTTAAAATGAGATACATGGAAATCTGATTCTCATGACTGCCTCCCATCATCCCCATAACGCCTGACCCCTGCGACATAGCGCCAATTTCCGCCACATCCGGCATCTTAAGAAGCCTTTCGATTACCTCATCGGATATCTTCGCCGCCTCCTCAAGCGTTGCCGTTTCCTCCGGCATCGTCAGGGTAAGGCTCATCTGCGTACTCTCCATCTCCGGCATAAATTCCGTACCTTTTGAAACAGACAGTACCGCGCTGATCAGAAGAACCGCCACAGCGCCGAGCAAAGTAGGCGCACGATGCTTCAAAACAAACCCCAGCACCTTTGCATACCCGTTCTGCAAACCTTCAAATACACGGCCGCCCTTCTGCGCCGTTTTTTTCAAGAGTCCCGCTCCCATCATAGGAACTACCGTCAGCGCCACCGCAAGGCTGGCCAGCAGCGAATAGGCAATGGTCAGTCCCATATCCACAAAAAGCTGCCTTGTAATCCCTTCCGTAAACACGATCGGAAGAAAGACGCAGACTGTCGTGAGCGTAGAGGCCGCAATCGCTCCCGCTACCTGGCGCGCTCCTTCCACAGCCGCTTTCTTCACCGGCATCCCCTGGCTCCGCAGACGATAAATATTTTCAATCACCACGATCGAATTATCCACCAGCATACCAATGCCAAGCGCCAGACCCGACAGGGAAATAATATTTATATTGATTCCCGAAAAATACATCAGAACAATCGCTGCCAGAATGCTGATCGGAATCGAACATGCAATCACGACCGTCGGACGTACGCTCTTTAAAAACAGAAGCAGAATCAAAACTGCCAGAACTGCTCCGGAAATCATATTTTGAAGAACGGAATTTACTACCATATCAATGTAAATTCCCTGATCCATCAGAACGATAAAATGGGCGTCCGCAGATCCTTCCTCCAGCTCGGCGAACTTCTTTTGAATCTTATCCGAGACTTCGCCTGTCGAATAACCGGACTGCTTCTGCATGGAAAACATCACGCCCGCATGGCCGTTCACCTTTGCGTAGACTTCAGAACGGTTATCCGTCACCACGACGTCCGCCACATCCGACAGATAGACAGGCTCTACGCCGTCCATATGTAAATCCAAGAGCATCAGATTTTCCAGCTCTTGTGTATCCGCAAGCTTATCTCCGACACGGACCAGATAATCGACCCCTTCCTCAGTCACATATCCTGCCGGCATGGTGAAATTCTGTGCAGTCAGCATATTTTTAATCATGTCCCCGGTAAGAATTCCTTCCAGGTCTGCCTTTTCATATGCCGCGTCCTTCTGTCCGTCAAACTCGCTCCTGGCCGCATCAAGCTGGCTTTCTCCAGCGGCAATCTGCGCTTTTTGCGACGCGATTTCAATGGTCGCGCTGATTTTCTTCTGATTCAGCTCCGCGAGGGCTGCCGCCATAGACGTCTTCCCGGACGCAATCTGATTCTTTGCATCGGTAAGCTGCTTTTTCGCTTCCTGAAGCTGCGGCTTCCCTTCCTTCAACTGCTTTTTCCCGGCGGCAATCTGCTTCTTTCCGGATGCAATCGTCTTTTTTTGTTTGGGGATGTCATCAACTGCCGCCTGGAGCTGCGCTACCTGAGTCTCCAACTGGGTTTTCTGGGCAATCATTTCCGCTTTCTTGCTGTTAATCTTCTGCTGAATTCCGGCATAGCTTCCACTGGTGTCCACCCCCGCCGCCTTCAGAGGTTCCAGAACTGCGTCTAACTGCCCCTGTATCGCCGCAAGCTGCTGCTTTAATCCCGCCAGAATTTCCGCCGGCGTGTCCGGGTTCTGCTGTGCCTCCCCGATCTGTTTTTCCAGCTCTGCTTTCGCATCAAATGCAGAAGCCGCGCTTTCCATGCCTACCGCGGCATTCTCCAGCCCTTCAATACCTTTTTCTATGCCTGCCAGTCCCTCTTTCGCCGTCTTTAACTGTCCCGGCAGAGCGTCAAGCTTCTTCTCTCCTTCTTCCAGCTCTTTTTCTTTCTGTGCGAGCTCTTTTTCCGATTTTTCCATCTCGGCAAGCTTACTGTCCACATCCGCGATCTTCTGGTTTAATTCCGCTTCGCTGCTGATTAGCTGGCTCTGCCCGCTTGAAATCTGACTTTCGGCATTTGCGGTCTGCTCGGCAAGCTGTTTTTCTCCTTCCTCAAGCTGCGCTTTGCCATCCGCCAGCTCCTCCTCGGCATTTTTCATCTCACTCTCGGCATCGGCAAATTTCCCGTCCAGGGCATCCTTTACCTTTCTGTTTGCCGCATCGATCTTATCCTGCCGGAGTATGACCTGAACCTCCTCCTCTACCAAACCGGAAGCAGATACCGATGCAACGCCTTCGATACTTTCCAGTTCCGGAAGCACCTGTGCATTCATATAATCCGTCAGCTCCGCCCCGTCCATATCGCCCGCTTCAAGCGCCGCTACCATGACTGGCAGCATATCCGGATTGAGCTTCATAATCACAGGGCTTCCCACACTGTCATCCCAGTTTCCCTTGATCTGATCCAGTCCCTCCCGCATCTCGATCGTGACGGCGTCCATGTTTGCAGTCTGTGCGAATTCCAAAATAACGGTAGATACATTCTCACTGGAAACTGAAGTGACATTTTCAATGTTGCTGACCGTCGCCATCGCCTGCTCGATCGGTCTGGTAACCGTCGTCTCCACTTCCTCCGGACTTGCGCCCACATAAGTCGTATACACGATTGCATAAGGGAGCGTCATATCCGGTAAGAGATCCGTTTTCATTTTTGTAAAAGATACGAATCCCAATACCAGCACCAGAACAATCCCCACAACTACCGTATAAGGCCTTTTCACGCTGAATTTTGAAATCATAAATTTCCATTTCTCCTTTCTGTCCGACCAGTCGGTCGGCCGATGCCAAAAATGAAAACTGTTTCCAGTTTTCATTTTTCAGAATTACTCTGACAGCTTCATAAAGCTCTCAATCACTTCCCAGATTTCTTCCCGTCCCTGTTTCGTCTCTGCGGAAAAGGGAATCACGATGGTTCCCGGACGCACCGCAAGACCTGTCCTGACCATCTTCACATGCTTTTGCACCTGACTGCGTTTGATCTTATCCAGCTTGGTAGCGATAAGAATCGGTTCATAACCGTTATGCAGAATCCAGTCATACATCATCTTATCATTCACAGACGGCTCATGGCGGATATCAATCAGCAGAAAGACTGCTTTTAACTGCCCGGAACCATGAAGATAACGCTCGATCAGCTTTCCCCACTTTTCCTTCTCCGCCTGTGATACCTTCGCATATCCGTAGCCCGGCAGGTCTACCAGATATACCTCGTCATTCACATTGTAAAAATTAATTGTCTGCGTCTTTCCCGGCTGGGCGCTGGTGCGGGCCAGCGATTTCCGGTTCATCAGCGCATTGATCAGGGAAGATTTTCCCACATTGGACTTCCCTGCAAATGCAATCTCCACCTTATCGTTTTGGGGCAGCACACTGGTAATTCCGCAGACCGTCTCCAAAGCTACATTTTTTATAATCATCTTTTTTACCTTATTTCCGCTTTCCAAGCGCCACCTGGAGAACCTCTTTCATACTCTCCACATAAACCAGCTCCATGCCTTTTTTGATCTCCTTTGCGATTTCCTCCACGTCCGCTCTGTTCTTTTCCGGAAGCAGTACCGTTCGAATGCCCGCATTTTTCGCCGCCAGAAGCTTTTCCTTCAAGCCTCCGATGGGCAGCACCCGTCCGCGCAAAGTAATCTCGCCCGTCATCGCTACATCCGCGCGCGCCTTCCGTGCGGCAGCCGCCGATACGATTGCTGTCGCCATCGTAATTCCCGCTGAGGGGCCGTCTTTTGGTACCGCCCCCTCCGGAATGTGGATATGAATGTCATGTTTCCGGAAAAAGTCAGCTTCAATTCCATACTCTTTACTGACGGAGCGGATATAGCTGATTCCCGTCCTGGCTGATTCCTTCATCACATCTCCAAGCTGGCCGGTAAGCTGAATCTCTCCCTTTCCCGGCATGACATTAACCTCGATTTCCAGCGTATCTCCTCCCACACTCGTCCAGGCCAGCCCACGCACGACGCCTACCTCGTCCTCCTTATTGGCCAGGTTGACATGGTAGCGTTCCTTTCCGAGATACCTGCTTAAGTTACTCTCGGAAACTTTCAGCTCTTTCTTTCCATCCTCCAGAATCTCCCTTGCGGCCTTGCGGCAGATTTCACCAATCTTCCGCTCCAGAGAACGCACGCCCGCTTCCTTCGTGTAAGCGGCAATCGCTTTTCTCAAAGCGCCTCCCGTAATCGTGACGTCATAGGGAGCCAGGCCGTGCTTTTCCATCTGTTTTGGAATCAGATGCTCCTTTGCAATATGGAACTTTTCATTTTCCGTATAACTGGAAATTTCGATCAGCTCCATACGGTCCAGAAGCGGCCTCGGAATCGTTTGCACATCATTTGCCGTAGCGATAAACAGAACCTCCGACAGATCGATCGGAATCTCCACATAATTGTCACGGAATTTCACATTCTGCTCGGAATCCAGCACCTCTAAAAGCGCAGAAGAAGTATCGCCTTTATAATCGCTGCTGACTTTATCAATCTCATCCAGAAGCATCAGCGGATTTTTCACGCCTGCCGCCTTCATCCCATTTGCAATGCGCCCCGGCATGGCGCCGATATAGGTTCTTCTGTGTCCCCGGATTTCTGCCTCATCCCGTACACCGCCCAGGCTGATGCGGACATATTTTTTATTCATCGCTCTTGCGATGGACCTGGCAATGGAGGTCTTTCCTGTTCCGGGCGGCCCCACCAGACACAGAATCGGGCTTTCCCCTTTCCTGGTCAGCATCCGCACAGCCAGAAATTCCAGCACTCTCTCTTTCACCTGTTCCAGGCCATAGTGGTCAGCCTCCAGAATCTGTCTCGCTTCCTTCAGATTTTTATTATCCTTCGACGCCTTATCCCAGGGCAGCTCCAGCAGCGTCTCAATATAGCTGCGGCTTACCGCGCTCTCCGACACATTTCCCGCAACGTTCTTAAAATGCTCAATTTCCTTAAGAATTTTCTCTTTCACAGACTTTGGCGCCTTTAAACGGTCCGCCATCTCCCGAAAGCGGTCCGCATCTGAAAGCAGCGTATCCTCGCCCAGCTCCTCACGTATGACCTTTAGCTGTTCACGAAGCATATATTCCTTCTGATTCCTGTCGATTCGCTCCCTGATCTTTTCCTGAAGCTCCGTCTTGATCTTCATGATCTCTACTTCATTGCCAAGAATCACGCAAAGCAGCTCATAACGCTCCGGCAGATGAACCGCCTCCAGAATTTTCTGCTTTTCTTCATAGTACAGCGGAAGATTGATCGCAATATCGTCCACCAGTCTTGAAAGCTTCCCGGTGTCCATCAACTGCGCTGTCAACTCCTTGCTTACCTTCGGGTTTGCCAGTGCGTATTGCCCATAGATCTCTTTCAGCGCGCGGAGCATCCCCTCCTCCTGATGCGGCTCGATGGCGTTTTCCATCTGCTCGTCGAGAACTGCCACCTTCGCCTGAAGGTAGCCCTGCTCCCCGTCCATTTCAAGCAGCTCCGCTCTCGCCGTTCCTTCTACCAGAACGCGAATAATGTTCTGTGGAAGACGCATAAGCTGTTTGATCGTTACGACGGTTCCCACCCGGTATAAATCTTTTTCCTCTGGCTCTTCTGCTTCTGCGTCCCGCTGGGTAACTACGAAAATCTCCTGATTTTCCAGCATTGCCTTTTCCACGGCTTTGATCGACTTCTCCCGGCTGATGTCAAAATGTACAATCATCGACGGAAGAATGGTCATTCCCCGCAGCGCCACCGCTGGCATTTCTTTCGTTAATTCCTTCATTCCTTACCTCAAGCTGACTCCCCTACTGTCCGGGAATCCTTTCTTCCTTTTCCGCGCACCGGAAGCTTCGTCCGGTAAGTCATCTCCGGCTTTCCTGTACCTTCAATCACTTCTTTTGTAATGACGCAGCTCTCAATCGTATCGTCAGACGGCACTGTATACATCAAATCCATCATGGAATGTTCCATGATCGCACGCAGTCCCCTCGCTCCGGTCTTTCTCTCCAGCGTTTTATCCGCAATCGCCTCCAGAGCCTCCTCCTGAAACGTAAGCTCCACGTTATCCAGCTCAAAGAGCTTCTCATACTGCTGCACGATCGCATTTTTCGGCTCCGTCAGAATACGCATCAGAGTCTCCCGATCCAGGGAGTCCAGCGAAACGACTACCGGCACACGCCCTATGATCTCCGGTATCATGCCGAATTTTATGAAGTCCTGAGGAAGCACATGTTTATAAATTTCCCCTGTGCTCTTCTCCCGTTTGTCTCCAAGTTCCACATTAAAACCGATCGATTTCGTATCCATGCGGTTCTTTACGATTTTATCCAGTCCCTCAAATGCTCCGCCGCAGATAAAGAGAATATTTTCGGTATTGATCTGAATCAGCTCCTGCTGCGGATGCTTTCTTCCTCCCTGCGGCGGTACGGACGCCGTGGTTCCTTCCAGAATCTTCAGAAGCGCCTGCTGCACTCCTTCACCGGAAACATCTCTGGTAATGGATGCGTTCTCTGATTTTCTGGTAATTTTATCAAACTCGTCAATATAGATAATCCCATGCTCCGCCCGGTGAACGTCTCCGTCAGACGCCTGGATCAGTTTCAGAAGAATATTTTCCACATCCTCGCCCACATACCCCGCTTCCGTCAGAGAAGTGGCGTCTGCAATGGCAAATGGCACATTCAGAATCCTGGCCAGCGTCTGTGCCAGAAGCGTCTTGCCGGAACCGGTAGGCCCCAGCATGAGAATATTGCTTTTTTGCAGCTCCACACCCAGATTACGTCCGGCTGTGATTCTCTTATAGTGATTGTAAACAGCTACCGCCAATGTCTTTTTCGCATCGTCCTGGCCAATCACGTATTCATCAAGAAACGTTTTGATCTCCTCCGGTTTTAGAAGATTGATTCCCTCCTCTTCCAGGTATTCCTCCTCTAACTCATCCTCCACGATCTCCGAGCAGATTTCTATACACTCGTCACAGATATATACGCCGTCCGGTCCGGAAATCAACTTGCGCACCTGATCTTCTGATTTATTACAAAAAGAACATCTTACCTTCTGTTCCTGAATTCTCACTTCTGTTTTTACCTCCTGATGATTAATCTTTAATACCAGATAAGACTCCCGCTCTATAGGCAGGAGCCTTACTCTTAAAATTTATCGTTTGGTAATTACGCTATCGATCAGGCCGTATTCCAACGCTTCCTGTGCGCTCATGTAATTATCCCTCTCTGTATCTACTTCGATCACTTCGATCGGCTGTCCGGTGTTCTTTGCCAGCTCTTCATTTAACCGTCTTCTGGTTTTCAAAATCATGTCTGCCACAATTTTGATTTCCGTAGCCTGCCCCTTTGCGCCGCCGGACGGCTGGTGAATCATAATCTCCGCATTCGGAAGAGCCATTCTCTTTCCCTTTGTTCCGCCTGCCAGCAAAAATGCTCCCATGCTCGCTGCCATACCCATACAGATGGTAGAAACATCACATTTGATATAGTTCATGGTATCATAAATCGCCCATCCCGCTGTAACCGAGCCGCCAGGACTGTTAATATAAAGCTGAATATCCTTCCCCGGATCTTCCGCTTCCAGATGAAGCATCTGTGCGACGATCAGGTTTGCGGTCACATCGTTTACCTCTTCCCCCAGGAAGATAATTCTGTCTTTTAATAATCTTGAATAAATATCGTAAGATCTCTCTCCACGGCTTGACTGTTCAATGACGTAAGGTATTAAGGCCATGACAACTCTCCTTTCTGTCGAATGACTCCCGCTCGATCCTTATACTTCCACGGCTGCGTCTCTTACCAGATCAACAGCTTCCTGAACTGCCAGGTCTTTTTTGATCTGCGCTTTTGCATCTTCACTCACCATTTCTTTGAGCTTGTCCAGCTCCATTTTATAGGCTTCTGCCATCTTTACCAGCTCTTCTTCCAGTCTCTCGTCGCTGATCTCGATCTGCTCGGCTTCTGCCACTGCCTCAAGAACCAGGCTGTTCTGGATTCTCTTAACCGCTTCCGGTCTCATCTGTTCGAGAAGCTTCTCTGCCGTCATCCCCGTGAACTGGAAGTACTGCTCTACGGAAAGACCCTGAGACTGGATTCTGTTTGCGAAATCATCGGCCATACGGCGTACCTGCTCATCCACCATCGGATCAGGAATTTCCATCTCGGCATTCTCCACGATCTTCTCTACGACAGCCATTTCTTTTGCTGTCTTTGCCTCTTTTTCTTTCTTCTCTGTCAGGTTCTTTTTTACATCCTCTTTGTACTCGTCCAGCGTATCAAATTCTGATACATCTTTTGCGAAATCGTCGTCTGCTTCCGGCAGTTCTTTTACTTTGATCTCATTGACTTTACATTTGAATACGGCTGCTTTTCCTGCCAGTTCCGGTGCATGATACTCTTCCGGGAAGGTCACGTTTACTTCTGTGTCCTCACCGATCTTTACGCCTACAAGCTGCTCTTCAAACCCTAGAATGAAACTTCCGGAACCAATCGTCAGATCGTAATCCTCACCTTTTCCTCCTTCAAACGCCACGCCGTCTACGAAGCCTTCAAAGTCCAGTTTTACCATATCGCCATTCTCGACAGCTCTGTCATCCACATCAATGACTCTGGAGTTATTCTCTCTCTCTTTATCAATCTCTGCCTGAATTTCTTCTTCTGTCACTTCGATATTCTTTTTCTCTACTTCAATCCCTTTGTACTCGCCAAGCTTCACTTCCGGCTTCAAAGCTACCTCCGCCGTAAAGATCAGAGGCTGTCCCGCTTCTACCTGCGTCACGTCAATCTTCGGCTGGGAAACGATTTCCAGATCACATGCCTCTACTTCCTTATCATATGCGTCCGGAAGCAGATCATTGACAGCATCTTCATAAAAAATGCCCGCGCCATACATTTTCTCAATCATCTTGCGCGGCGCTTTTCCCTTACGGAATCCCGGAATCGTGATTTTCCCTCTATTCTTTAAATATGCTTTCTGAATTGCTTCTTCAAATTCTTCGGCAGAAACCTCAATGGTCAGCTTCGCCATGTTCTTTTCCAACTTCTCTACCTGTAAACTCATCGCTATTACTTCCTCCTTGACTTCGAACGTTTCAAAACGGCATTTTCAAACCTGCCATCCGGAACTGTTCTTCTATTTTTCCATACTTACAGTCATTTTAAGAGTATAGCACAAGCTTTTCCAAAAAGCCATACTTTTTTTATTTTTATCCTCTTAGTTTTATAGTTTTTTATAACCCCATCCGCCTTCAGGCGGTTTTCTCTTTTGGTTCTTTCCTTTCAAGCGTATAATCGATCTTTACATTTTCCTGCTCTTCCAACAGCTCAATTAATACTGATATGATTTTCTCCATATCCATGTAATCACCCCTCTATTTATTATGCGGTTGAGCTTGTACTTGTTTCGTCTTTCTATCTTTCTTCATAATGTGCGCCGTAATAATTGTATAGCTGTAGGAATTAACAGTTATTCTTATGTTACCGACTTCGCAATACCAGTTTTTTCCTTTACGGCAGATATGACAGCTTCCATCCAAAATTTTGTCTTTACAATATCCAACAACATCCATCGTATCTAATTTCAGATTTCTTTTTATCCTGTCCAGTCCCATTTCGGTGGTATGAATTTCGTCAATATGATCAAGAAGTAATCCTTTATCATCCATTGTGCTGTTCTCCCATAAGCTCTGATTGTTACGACTAAAAGATAACACATCCTCTTCAATTTTCATAGAATGAATTTTTTATATTCTTTTTTCATAAACTGGAGCGGAGGTTGATCATTATGTCCGGAGAAAACATTACAAGAGCTGCTATCTATATCCGGGTAAGTACGGCAGAGCAGGCCATACACGGAAAATCCCTGCAAGCCCAGCGTGAATGCCTGATAGAATATGCAGACAGACACAGTATGAAGGTCGTGGGAATCTATGCAGACGAGGGGCAGACCGCACGGAAGGAACTAAAGAAACGTAAAGCTATTCACGCTCTGCTTCGTTCCGTTGAACGCGGTGAAGTCGATATCATCCTTTTCTGGAAGATGGACAGGTGGTTTCGATCCGTCTCTGATTTTTACAAAGTACAGGACGTACTGGATGAATACGGAACGAAATGGGCCGCCGTCGCCGAGCCAAATATAAATATGGAAACCAGAGACGGACGGCTAAACCTGAACATCATGCTCTCCATCGGTCAGAACGAGGTGGACACCACCAGCGAACGAATCCGGTTTACGGTAAACAGTATGATTCAAAATGGCCGGATCGTTTGGGGTGACGCCAATCTTCCGCTTGGCTATAAAATAGAGACTGACGGAAAAGCAAAAAAGATCATAAAAGACCCGGAGACAGAACCTATGGTTCGCGAATTTTTTGACTATTTCAGAAAATACGGGGCAAAGCGCCGGACCGTAATACATATGCAGGAAATGTTCGGCATCGACTTTTCATACACAATGCTAAAAACGATGCTGTCCAGTGAATTTTATATCGGCAAATACCGCGACAATGTCCAGTACTGCCCTGCTTATCTTACCACGCAACAATGGGATGAGATTCAGCGGCTTTCGAAAAGAAACGTGCGTTCCAGCCGCTCCGGACGTATTTATCTCTTTTCCGGACTGATCCGCTGCCCGCTCTGCGGCCAGAAACTTGCGGGAACCGGTTGCAGCTCCATCATTAATCGCAAAACCGGAGAAAAAAGGACCTATTGCTATTACCGGTGCAACAAAGCTTTCACAGACAATATTTGCGCGTACCGGCATCGGCTGAGCCAGAATATGGTCGAAGAATATCTTCTGAACGGCCTGAAACACAAATATGAACTCTTAAAAATCAGGGTATTTGAAATTTCTGAGAAACCGAAAATAAAAAAAACGAAACGAACTACCAAGCAGATTCATGCCGAACTGGAACGTCTGAACCTGATGTTTCAAAAAAACCGCATTACCGTTGATTATTACGACGCTGAATACGCACGGCTGGATCAGGAACTTAATGAACAGACCGGCGTTGAAAAAATCGTCAGGAAAGACTATTCCTATCTTGAAAATGTATTGGAAAATGGCCTTGACAGTATGTATTCTTCCCTGAACATGGAAAACCGCCAGGCATTCTGGCGCCGCATCATTGATCAGATACACATCTCCGGCGAAGGGAAAATGAAATACGTAGATTTTTTGTGAAATATTCTGTCCTTTCTATAGCTCCCCATTTGGAGCCGATAAAACCATGACTGCACTGGTATCCGGCGAAGCGGATATCGGTTTTATGGGCTCTGAATCCTCTATTTATGCCTACAACGAAGGCGCCTCGGATTACGCTGTAAACTTCGCCCAGCTCACCCAGAGAGCCGGGAATTTCCTGGTAGCCAGAAAAGAGATGCCGGACTTTTCCTGGGAACAGCTAAAAGGAACCAATGTATTGGGCGGAAGAAGCGGCGGTATGCCGGAAATGGTATTTGAATATATCCTCAAACAAAACAACATCGATCCCGATACAGATCTTTCCATTGACAAGAGTATTGATTTTGGCTCCACGGCAGCCGCATTCTCCGGCGGGCAGGGCGATTTCACGGTCGAATTTGAGCCTGGAGCTACGGCGCTGGAACAGGAAGGCGCCGGATATGTCGTCGCTTCTCTGGGCGTATATTCCGGCTATGTGCCTTATACTGCCTACTGTGCCAAATCCAGTTTTCTTTCCGAACATCCGGATACCATCCAGAAATTTACCGACGCATTACAGCGTGGAATGGATTATGTAAATTCTCATACGCCCGAGGAAATCGCAAAAGTAATCCAGCCTCTGTTTTCCGAAACAGATCTGGAAACCATTACCACTATCGTGCAAAGGTACGCCCAACAGGGCACCTGGAAAGAAAATCTGATTTTTGAAAAAAACAGTTTCGAGCTTTTGCAGGACATTCTGGAAAGCGCCGGAGAATTAAAGACCCGTGTGCCTTATGAGGTACTGGTCAATACGGATTTCGCAACAACTTCCGCAAAACCGGAAAAATAACTTTTTTCAGTCCTCTAAATCATAACCTGTCACCTTTTCCGCTAATACAGGGCTGATCTTTTCAAAGACTCTGCGATATTTGTCCACGGCTGATTCTGGGACTTCAATCACCAGGTCAGCCGCAACCGTCAAAAATGCGTCCTGTGCAATTCTTTCCGGCGGCGTCATTCCCTGAAAGCGCAGGATTTTCAAATTCTTTCCAAAAACACTTCCTTCAATCTCTTTCAGATTCTTTGGCAGAATCACCGTGGAAATACTACTTTTCGCAAAACAGTATTTTCCCAGCCGCTCTGTTCCCGCATATACCTGACATTTTCCTGTCAATGCGTTTGGATAGGCTACAAGCGTCTTTCCGCCTTTCGTATAAAGCGCGCAATTTATCGTAGCATAATTCGGATTTTTCCAATCCACATCAATATAATTCAAATCATTCAGTCCAAGAAAGGCTCCCTCTTCCACTACAGAAACTTCCTCTCCCAGATAAATCTCTTCCACGTATCCCGAAACTTCTGAAAATATCTGCCCTGATATCACCTGATATCCATGCAGCAACATTAAAATTCCATCCTCAAAGCTATAGCTGTACTCCCTCCTTTTCCATCCGGCATACAGATGTGTCTCCTGCTCTGATGAATGGAAAGGAAATTCTGCCCGTTCGGTCAGAGCCTCATCCAGATACCATCCGTCAAAATAATATCCTTCCCGCTCAGGCTCATCAATCGTCTCCAGCGTATAATCATATAAATCATATTCTGTCCCTGTATCGCCCTTGAAAGCGCCCCCGTTCAAATGAATCAACACGCAAAAATCCAAAACTTCATAAGGCATTGGCAGAGACAGCCCCTGATAACAGATTGTTCCCTGATAGCTTCCGGGCTTTTCTGTAGAAAAATCCTCAACCTGAAACATTTCCGGCAGAAGCCTGCATTTACTTCCATCACTGTAAAATACCGTTACACACAACTCGTCCTTCTGCAAAGAAGCGCCCGTACAGTATATCCTTTGCATCCCGCTTTCACAGGAAAGATACCTCGGTTCTTTCACATCCTGCGCTTCCTCTTTCCATAAGAAAGACGTCATCTTTTTCCGTATGGTTTGCGCTTTTGTAGATTCTTCCAAAAAATCAGATGGCCTGGATAAAGTATTCTGCCGTTTCTTTTCCTGTATCGTATCCGTGCCTGTCTCCTGTCTGGCCCCTGTGACATCTCCCACAGCCTCATCTGCCGGAAAACCTTCAGAACTCCTGTTTTCCGAAATATCTTCCCGCGCTTCTACAGGCTCTTTTATCGTCAGCTCTTCCGCCTTTTCTTGCTGCTTTTTCTCAAAATCAAACGTGTTCTGTAAAGACTCATCCTTTTCCAGTACCTGTTCGTCCCTGCCCTGTTCGGGATCATAAATTGGAATCTCCTGTTTCCATGCTTTTCTTCCGGCAGAAGCAAAAATTACATATCCCATAAAAGCAAGCGCCGACAACATGACTGCCTTCTCCGCTTTTTCTCTTTTCTTACTGTCCATAAAACACTTCCTTATCCCCTCATATTTCATGAATGATTGGTTATACTTCTTACAAAAATAACTCAGAGAGGTGTAAATTGTCTTCTATCTTAAAATACATTTTCGTTATTTCCTGCTTTCTGCTCTGCTTGATTCGGAATTTTGCTTTTCTGTATGACACACAAGTGCGTTTGCTCCTCTTCGCACTCTTTTTTACCGTGTGTGCAGATTATTTTCTGATTTTCACAGACAAAATCCTGACCGGTATTCTGCTTTTTGTCCTGGTACAGCTCTGTTACTGGTTTTTTCTGGGCGGAACATGGATTTCCCTGCAAAAAGGACTTTTACTTTTGACCTTGTTTCTTCTGCCGCTGGCATATTTCTCCGAAATTCTTATTTTCCCTGCGGTTTTATATCTTGGATGTCTATGCGCAAACATACGCCTCGCCCAAAAGCATAAAAAATATTCCGCCCTCTCAGGACTTACGCTTTTATTCCTCTGTGACGTCCATCTGGGATTGGCCAATCTTCCTCTTTATATTTCCCTTCCCTCTTCTGCCTGTTATTCTTTCGCCGCCCGGATTCTCTGGTTTTTCTATCTGCCCTCTCAGCTTTTGCTTTCCCTGTCTGCCCGGAAGTAAAGAAACGGCGAGGAAGTTCCCCCGCCGCCATAAAATTTTTTATTTTTTGATTTTTACCGTTTTTGGAACACCGGCTTTTTTCAGCATCTTTTTATATTTTGCAAGTTTCTTTGCCGGAACTGTAATCTTGGCTTTGGCATTGATCTTTGCAAATGCCTTCTTTCCGATGGAAGTAATCTTCGATGCTTTCTTCAAGTTCACAGTCTTTAAATTTTTACACTGTGCAAACGCTTCCTTGCCAATCTTCTTTACGTTGTTTCCAATCGTTACTTTGGCAAGCTTCTTACATCCTTTGAATGCCTTTGCCTTGATCTCTACAACTTTCCAGGTCGTTCCACTGTACTTAATTGTATTATAAACCGTTACGGATTTCACTTTCTTTGTGACAACCCCTACAGCAGCAACGGTTTTCGCAGATGCGTTCACCACTTTGTATTTTACATTCTTATAGTTAAATCCTGTCACTGACGGCAGCACAGGATCATTCGGCTCTTCGATTGAAGACTGTCCTCCGCCTTTCAGAAGCTTATCCAGTTCCGCCTGCTTATCCAGGGCTTTCTGACGATAATTTTCTGCGTCCGTTTTTCTCGCAGACGCGGTATTCGTAAACTCTGTAACCTCAGCATCTCTCTTCAAAGCATCCTGCTCTTTCGCTGCCGCCTGCGTCTCGTTTCCTTCCACGCTCAGGTTTCTTGCCTCTACTCTGGCAACCTTTGCTGCTTTCGCTGCCTCTGCCGCCTTTTTCTCGTAAAGAGGCGCTTCCGCTTCTGCCTTCTCCGCATAAAGTTTCTGGAGTTCAATCTCTGCACGAAGCTTATCCGCTGCGTTGGCCGCTGCATTTACTTTCGCTTCCGCATCTTTGATCTTTGCATCAACCGCTGTAACGGCCGCCTGCGCTTTTTCCACTTCCGCTGCCGCTGCATCCAGCTCTCTCTGTGCGTCGTTCAGGTTCTTTTCAAAGACATCTCCTGCATTCTCCAGGGTAATAATCTCATAGAGAACCGGCACGACGTCTTCCCACTCCAGCCTGACCGCATAGACTTTTTCCAGGTCTCCTGTATAGAATGCAGAGAAGCTCTGATCCAAATTCCCCAGCTCTTTCCAGGTTTCCGCACCCGTGCGGACAGACACCTTCGCATTGCTGATGCTGCTTCCGCTCTGTACAATATTAATTCTGCTGATGGCTTTTCCATCGGACAGGTTGTAAACCAAAGAGCCATTCTCTGTTCCATCTGGCTTAAATGCAGTCGTCAGATTTCCGTCTGTCAGATTCTGTATCTCGAACCCTCTCTGCTCCGCCGCATTTGTTTCAAAAGTCGGATCGATAATGGATGGGAAATACTCGCCGTCATTAATCAGAATCTCGTTCAAAGCTACCCAACGGGAACTGTAAGGCGCTGTAAAATACACACGGATATATCTTGCTTTCATATTCTGGATATTTGTATTTTCCACATAGGCATACGCTACATTTACTGTATCGTGAATCCATCCGCCATCCGGGCTCTCGACCGGCTTCGTGTCTTTGTCTTCAGCCGTATTCGCCACACCGTCGCCAATGGTAATCAGGTCTTCCCAATGCTCATTGTCAAGAGACGCCTGAATCTTCGCATCACGCGGATAATCAATCTCTGTATCCAGTGCGTAAACTCTCACGGAACGAAGATCAATTTCCTGTCCTATATCATAAGTAATATAGCTTCCCGCCTGTGGTGAAGCACAATATTTTGCCCTTGTTGACAAATCGCCGTCCATCCAGTATTTCGTGGTTCCAAGCTTTCTTGGATCTTCCTCGTTTGTGGCGCCCCCAAGACTGGTTTCCAGAAGATCCGTCGGGAAAATCTCATTGGTCTCAACGACAAAAGATGTAAGGCTGAAATTGACTGCCTGACTTCCTTTGTTGATCAAACGGATATAACGTGCGCCTCCCGTTTTCTCTGTCGTCCACTCGTCCGGGTTCATGGATTTCTCCAAAGTCAGGCTCTCTGTTCCTGCGCCTGAAACGGTAATGCTCTTAACATCATGGATTCTGTCAAGCTTCATGCCAACATACTCGCCCGGCTGGAGAACTGCGTTCTCTTTTGCCAGCAGACGGAAGGTATCGTCTCCATACTCTGCTTCCCAGCCTGCATTCGCAGTATTGGTGTAAACCTTATTTGCATCTCCGACATACTCATATACGGAAAATTCAGAGAATTTTACCCATTTATCCACCTGTACGTCATTTACCAGTTTTATATAACGTGCGGAAGCGCCTTCCAGGCTTACTTCATATTTATCCACTCCGGAACCGCTTCCTGTATAAGAAGAAAGTCTCTCCCATGTGGTACCGTCTACCGAATATTCCACATGGTATTTTGTCCATTTATCGCCGCCATCGGCGCCCACCAGCGCGCGCACGGTTCCTACAGGTTTTACGCTGCCCAGGTCAAGCTGAATATAATCTCCAGCCGCAGAGCTGTTATTTTCCGTTCGATACCACACTGTCGTAGAATCATTGCCATCCGTCATATTCGTTTCCTGGCCCTCATACACGCCCCATCCCGGCGTACGTGAGAAGGTAGCTTCATACTTATCTGCGGTCACGTCATCCGGAGCTACGATCTGCTTTACTTCCTCTGAAACATATTCCAGCGCTGCGTCTGTAAACGGTTTGATGTACTTTCTTCCGGATGTCGCATATAAAATACCTGCATTATAATATTCAAATCCATACGTTCCGGACTGTTCATAAGCGGCCTGGGCTGCTGCGAAATTCTCCCATACTCCGCTTGTATCCTTCGAGAATCCTGCCTTCATCGCATCCAGAAGGTTGATGTCCGCCTGCGTCATATCCCGCAGATTGCTCAGGAACGGCGTTAGCTGTTTCACTGCTCTCTTATTCGTTCCTTTTTCCAGATACAGTTTCGTCGCATCATTGATCTTTACAAATTCTGCGCGAAGAGAATCCACATCGCCCGCGGTAATCGTACCTGCATTCATCTTAGAGGTAAATTCTGTAATCTGATCTTTAATCTCCACAGACTCGTCAAACTGAACCTGCTTTCCGGTTGTCTGACTCGGCGCCTGCGTAATCATATGCTTTGCAGCCTCCCGCAGGGCATTGGACTCTTCAGATTCAATCGGCGTCATATGATCAATATACTTGAATGCGTCCTCCCATGCCTGATCTCCTTCTGCTGCGTCATCCCATGTCTGCCAGCAGAAATCCGCCGCCGTAAAGATACCTACCTTAGATGGCTCGGACTCCTGAATCGGATTCAGAACGATACCTTCATATTTGCTTCCGTCTACTCCCGTGTGAAGGATGTAATTATGTCCGCCCATAATCTGACTGTTTTTCGTATTATCGTTACATGGCCAGTTTACCCACATATAAGGATAACGTCCGTTTCCATTCGCATTTAATCCGTTATAGAAAGCGTCTGCAAATGCGCTGCTTACCTCGCCCCAGATTTTTCCACCGGTCACTACGATATGGATTTCGCGGCTTACGCCTTCGCTGATGGCAGTCATTTTACTATCCGTAGTCGCCATATAACAGGTCGGGCAGTAGAGAATATCCGTTTTCAGGTCCGGATACTGCGCTGCTTTCAGCTCTTTCAGCCACGCATTCAGATCATTCATCAGCTTAATGATATTTGCCGCGCTCGTTCCGGCCGCGTCATCCTCCAGAATGGCAACCTGCCTTACACCCGCTTCGATAACCTGTCCCAGTTTATTCTTAATCACCTGCAAATCTGCCTGATAAGTGGCATCTGACGAAAAATTGATCGGGTTATTCATGAACGTATGCAGTGCGTATACAAAGAAACATTTGCTCTCATTTCCCGCTTTCGCAAGCTCTGCAATATTTTTCAGTCCCTCTTCATCATACAGATCACGCCACCTTCTATTATGAAGCGGGTCATCCTTCGGTGCGTAGATGTACTGATTCATCTTAATCTCGCCGCCGAACTTCATCAGGTCAAGTCGGTCTTCATGAGACCACGGGTTTCCATAATATCCTTCAATGAATCCACGGAATTCTACATCCGCATAATCTTTTAAAGTCAGTTCACGAATACTTTTCCCGCCCTGATCTGCAATCTGCTCAAAAATGCGTTTCAGCGTAGTCACTCCATAATAAGCCGCATCCGTGTTCTTACCAAGAATCACAATATCTCCATCCTGAACCCAAAGCGTATATGCGTCAAATTTCTCATAGATCGATGAATCCACGTTATGTGACTGTCCATAAACATCTGCCTCGTCGCCCGAACCATAGACGCCCACAATCAAATCCGTGTTTCCTGCTCCTGACGCAGCCTTTTCAAGTCCCAGCACCTTCAGGGTATCCTCAATCCTTGTCTGCGTATACGTGTCGATATCATCGCCCAGCTTTACATTCACCTTGTCCGTCAGCGCTGCCGTGCCTGCGCCATATGTAACGCTCTGCGGCGTCGGATAGATTTCATATTCCCCATCGCCTTCTTTTACCCCGGCAGATACCGGAAGGCAGAATGCCAGCATGAGCGCCAGCACGCTAAGGATATGTAATCCAAACCTCTTCCTACTTTTACCTAGTTTCATACTTTTCCTCCTTTTTCTATACAGAAAGACCTGCTGCAATCCTGCTTTTAAAAAGCCTTCTCACAACCAGACTTAGTTGTGTAAACTATAACAGTTTTCCGCTTTTGCGTCAACATTTTTATAAAAAGTGCACATTTCATCAAATCTGAATCAGTTCATACTGATCTGTCCCCAAACCGATTTTCACCGCATGTCTGATACACGATTTCCACTCGGTATCCGGATGTGTCATATGGAAATGATCCTGTTTTTCATCGTGCCCATGCTTTTCCAGATTCTCACCAAGTACGCTCTCCTTTACCGGCGTCATCTGATTACACAGATCGGCGCACGCCTGGTCTAACGCTACGGGGTCGAACGATGCCAGCATTCCCACATTCGGAATAATCGGAATATCATTTTCCGCATGGCAGTCACAGTTCGGAGACACGTCGCAGATCAGAGACACATGGAAACACGGGCGGTTCTGACAGACGGCCAGACTATATTCTGCCATCTTATAATTCAGCATCGCAATCGAGTCACTGAAATCGGCCGCAATCGCATCCTTTGGACAGACGGCCAGACAGCGTCCGCACCCTACGCATTTCTCATGGTCGATCGCCGCTTTCCTGTCTTTGATCTGCGGCGCTCCGTGCGCACAGATTCTGCCGCATGCGCCGCATCCCACGCACAGATTCTGATCTACACTCGGTTTTCCGTCACAGTGCTGCTCCATCTTTCCGGCTCTGGAACCGCAGCCCATGCCGATATTCTTCAAAGTCCCTCCAAACCCTGCCATCTCATGGCCTTTAAAATGGGTCAACGAGATAAATACATCGGCATCCATAATGGCATGTCCGATCTTCGCCTCTCTGACATATTCCCCATCAATCGGCACCAGTGTCTCATCCGTACCCTTCAGACCGTCTCCGATGATGACATGGCATCCCGTCTGATAAGGAGAAAAGCCATTGACATAAGCCGTCTCCAGATGATCCAAAGCATTCTTTCTGCTTCCCACGTATAAAGTATTGCAATCTGTCAGAAATGGTTTTCCACCCAGCTCTTTCACATAATCCGCTACTACCTTTGCATAATTCGGACGCAGGAACGCCAGGTTTCCATACTCTCCGAAATGAATTTTGATCGCGGCATATTTGTCTGTAAAATCAATGGTTTCAAATCCTGCCGTTTTCATCAGACGATGCAGCTTCTGAAGCAGATTCTCATGCGCCGTCGCTTTAAATGATGTAAAATATACTTTTGCCTGTTCCATCACAAACCTCCTGCTTTTTCTTTTTATTATACAAAAAATGCGCCTGCTTTTCCAGTCCTTAAATTGATTCTTCTTCCAGCTTTCTCCTCGTGTACTCCATGTAAAAACCGCAAATACTGTTTTCAGGAAAACGATCGCCAAAGGAGGACACATGAAAGAAGAAAAAAAAACCAATTTACAAACCTTCCAGGAGTATGATTATCTGGGGAAATCCTGCTCCTTCCAGGACTGTACCGGGCTCATCCCATTTGCACCGGCAAACCATGACGAACTGGAGTCTTACGAAGCAATTTACCCCTACCTTCCTCCCCATGACAAGGATGCCGGCGTCAAATAGAATCCTGCCGAACCCAGGTTCTTCTAATATTCTACCCGCATCAGGCATAATCCTTTTGCCGGAGCCGTATAGCCCGCTTCCGCGCGGTTTCCCGCACGCAGAAGCGCCGGTATGGACTCCGGCATTCTCTCATGCCTTCCCACCTCGATCAAAGTCCCTGTCAGAATTCTTACCATATTGTAAAGAAACCCGTTTCCCCGGTAAGAAATCCAAAGCTCCCCATCCATTTCCTGAAATTCCACCGCGTCAATCCGGCGCACCGCAGATTTCTTCATTTTTCTGGCGCAAAAGCTCTGAAAGTCATGCTCTCCCAGCAAATATGCCGCCGCTTCTCTCATGCGCTTTACATCCAGAGACTCATTCAGATCATAAATATATTTTCGTTCAAAGACATTTTTTATTGTGCTTGTGGATATCCGGTACTGGTATGTTTTCGTACCTGCGTTCAGTCTGCTGTGAAAACGGTCCGAGACCATACTGACCCCCGTCACACAGATATCGTCCGGAAGATAACGGTTCAGATAATCTCTGATTTCCTCCGCATTCCATCTTTCCGAAAGATGCACATTCGCCACCTGGCCTCTGGCATGTACGCCTGCGTCTGTCCTGCCAGCTCCGATGATCTCCGCCCTTTCTCCGGTCATCCGTTCCAGGACATCCTCTATCTTCCCCTGTATTGTATTCTTTGTCATCTTCTGTCTCTGCCAGCCCGCATATCTTGTACCGTCATACTGTATCATCATTCGGTAATTCATTTTCTCCATTCCCTTCCCTGTCATTCCCGGTTCACAAATGTTAACGGTTTTTTCACATTATCTCCACATGCCTTTCATATTTTCCCAATATAGTAAAGACTGTAAGACATACAAAGACTTTTTTCTTTTTCATAACTTTCGCCAGTATCTTAACTGATACTGGCTCTCCTTCTTTTTATGCTTTTTTCTATCTTATTTTATCATATGCGATTACTTTTTCAAACCCTGAATCTGCCTTCCTTCCGCATCGATCTGATAATCCTCTCTGTAAATCAGTTCCGACACCGGAACCAGTTCAAATCCCTTTTCCTGCAATCCCACGATGAGCTGTTCCAACGCCTCTGCCGTATATTTTGCGCCATTATGACAAAGGATGATAGAGCCATTTCCCAGATGCTTATGTTCCAATACCGTCTTTAGAATGGAATCCACGCCATAATTTTTCCAGTCCATACTGTCCACATCCCACTGAATCGAAGTATATCCGCACGCCTTTGCATTTGCGATCACATGGTTATCGTAATCTCCATAAGGCGGCCGGAAAAGAAACATTTCATATCCGGTCAGTTCCTGAACCTTTTTATGAACTTCCGTCAACTCCTGCCGGCACTGTTCATCCGTAAGCTGGCTCATATTTTTATGATTCTGACTGTGATTTCCCAGGTCATGCCCTGCCGCCAGTATTCTTTTCACATCCTCCGGATAGCTCTCCACCCATCCGCCCGTCATAAAAAACGTGGCTTTTACTCCGTATTTTCCCAGAATATCCAGAATCTTCTGCGTGTCCTCATTTCCCCAGGCGGCGTCAAAAGTCAGCGCCACCTGATTTTTATCTGTCCCGACACAGTAAATCGGCAGCTCTCTTGCCCCTGTCATATTGCTCGCCGGCGTGCTTCCGCCCCCAAATCTCCAGACCCCTACTGCGAACAGCAGGGCGCACAAGGTAAGGACTCCCAGCCCCCGCAAATTGTACTCAAGTTTTTCTTCCATAGAAATACTCCCGAATGATGCTTATTATCAATATATGCCCGAAATTGTACACTATGTAATTTCCATACCCCCATTCCCAATATTTTTTCTTTTTCCAAAAGGTAAAAAAAAGCCCCGGCATCTGCCAAAGGCTTTTTTTCTATTCCAGTTCAAAGGCTCCTGTATAGAGCTGATAATACTTTCCTTTTTCCTCAATCAGCTTTTCATGACTTCCCCGTTCGATGATATGTCCGTGCTCCAGCACCATAATAACGTCTGAATTCTGCACTGTGGAAAGCCTGTGTGCAATGACGAATACCGTCCTGCCCTTCATCAGCGCATCCATGCCTTTCTGCACAATCGCCTCGGTTCTCGTGTCAATGGAGGAGGTCGCTTCGTCCAGAATCATGACCGGCGGATCTGCCACAGCCGCGCGGGCGATGGCGATAAGCTGACGCTGTCCCTGGGAAAGATTTGACCCGTTCCCTAAAATTCTGGTGTCATATCCTTCCGGAAGTCTGGTAATAAAGTCATCTGCCCCGGCAAGCTTTGCCGCAGCGATACACTCCTCGTCCGCAGCATCCAGTTTTCCGTAGCGAATGTTATCCATGACGGTTCCCGTGAAAAGATTTGTTTCCTGGAGGACGATTCCCAGTGACCGTCGAAGGTCAGCCTTTTTAATTTTATTAATATTGATGCCGTCATAACGAATCTTTCCATCCGCAATGTCATAAAAACGGTTGATCAGATTTGTAATCGTCGTCTTTCCGGCTCCGGTCGAACCGACAAACGCCACCTTCTGCCCCGGCTCGGCATACAGCGTGATGTTATGCAGCACCGTCTTATTCGGCTCGTATCCAAAGTCCACGTCAAACATCTGTACCTCACCGGTAAGTTTCGTGTATGTCACTGTCCCGTCGGCGCTGTGCGGATGCTTCCATGCCCACATACCGGTCCGCTCCTCACACTCCACAATCTGTCCGTCCACTTCCTTTGCATTCACCAGCGTGACATATCCTTCATCCGTCTCGGCCGTTTCATCAATCAGCGTAAAAATACGCTGTGCGCCTGCCAGACCCATAATGACTGCATTCAACTGGTTCGACACCTGACTGATATTCCCGCAGAACTGCTTCGTCATATTCAGGAAAGGCACCACGATACTGATACTAAGCGCCATGCCGGATATGCTTACATTCGGCGCGCCGCTCAAAAGCAGCATACCTCCTGCCAGCGCTACCAGAACATAAAGCACATTTCCGATATTCCCCAGAATCGGCATCAGCATATTCGCAAACTTATTTGCCTGCTCTGCATCATGAAATAGCTCGTCGTTGATCTTATCAAAATCCGCCTTGCTTTCTTCCTCATGGCAGAACACCTTCACGACCTTCTGCCCGTTCATCATCTCTTCTACAAATCCTTCTGTCTTTCCCAGGGCAATCTGCTGGCGTACAAAGTATTTTGCCGAATTTCCGCCTACTTTCTTTGTCACGAATACCATAAAGATCACTCCAACAATAACCAGCAGCGTCATCCACAGACTATAATACACCATAATCCCAAAAACCGTAAGAACTGTGACAAAGGAGATCATCAGATGCGGAAAACTCTGTGAAATCATCTGCCGCAGGGTATCAATATCATTCGTATAATAGCTCATGATGTCCCCATGATTATGGGTATCAAAATACTTGATCGGAAGATTCTGCATTCCGTTAAACATCTTCTCCCGCAGTTTCTTTAACGTGCCCTGCGCCACTACTGCCATCATCTGCGTATACGCCACGCCCGCCGCCAGCGAGCAGAGATATAGCGCTGCCAGAATACCTACAAACTTCAAAATCTGCCCGGAAACCATTGACCAGTCGCCATTCTGCCAGTTCTGCTCTACCAGCGCAATGATGTTCTGCATAAAAACAGACGGAATCGAACTGACGATTGCATTCAGCAGGACGCATATCACGATCAACGGCATCAGAACCGGATAAAATTCAAACAGCGTCTTGATTACACGTTTCAAAACTCCCTGCTTTTTATTCTTCATCCGAATCACCCCCTCTGTTCTGAGATGTGTAAACTTCCCGGTAAATACTGCTCTTCTCCAGAAGCTCCTCGTGGCTGCCCAACGCCTGAATCCTGCCGCCGTCCATGACGATGATCCGGTCTGCATCCTGCACGGAAGCTACACGCTGTGCAATGATGATCTTTGTCGTCTCCGGAATATACGTTCTAAATGCCTGGCGAATCATCGCATCTGTTTTTGTATCCACCGCGCTCGTGGAATCGTCCAGAATCAAAATCTTCGGTTTCTTCAAAAGCGCTCTCGCAATGCAAAGACGCTGCTTCTGACCGCCGGAAACATTTGCGCCTCCCTGTTCAATATAAGTATCATATCCTTCCGGGAACTGGCGGATGAACTCATCTGCCTGCGCCAGCATACATGCTTCTGCAAGCTCCTCCTCTGTCGCTTCCTTATTTCCCCACCGCAGGTTTTCTTTGATTGTTCCGGAAAACAGTACATTTTTCTGCAAGACCACCGACACCTGGTTTCTCAGCGCTTCCAGGTCATAGTCCCTTACATCGACGCCTCCGACCTTTACGGTTCCTTCTGTGGCGTCGTAAAGCCTGGAGATCAGTTGAATCAATGAGGACTTAGAAGAACCGGTTCCGCCTATGATTCCGATCGTCTCACCGGAGCGGATATGCAGATCAATATCAGCCAGCGCCATTTTATGCGCTTTCGCAGAATATTTAAAACTTACCCCGTCGAAATCTATGGAGCCGTCTTTTACTTCCCGCACCGGATTCTCCGGGCTCTTCATAGTGCTTTCTTCCCGAAGCACCTCCACAATACGCTGTGCCGATTCATTTGCCATCGTAATCATTACGAATACCATAGACAGCATCATCAGACTGCTGAGAATCTGGAAATTATAAGTCAGCAGGGCAGAAAACTGTCCAACGTCCAGAGCCAGACCCTTCGTAGTGATAATCGTATAAGAACCGAAAGACAGCACAAATACCATAACCGTGTACAGACAGAACTGCATCAGCGGATTATTAAATGCAAGAATACGCTCCGCCTTTGTAAACTGGGCGCACACATCCTCCGCAGCCCGGCCAAACTTCTGCTTCTCATAATCTTCACGCACAAAAGACTTGACAACTCTCATTCCCTTTACATTTTCCTGAATAGAGCTGTTCAGATTATCGTACATCTTAAATCCCTTCCGAAACAAAGGCATCACAGACTTCGCCACCAAAAAAAGCCCGACGCCGAGCACCGGTACTACCAGTGCGAAAATAACGGCCATTTTCCCTCCCATGATAAATGCCATCGCAAGTGCAAAAATCAGCATCAACGGGCAGCGGATCGCAATTCTTACAATCATCATGTACGCCTGCTGCACATTGGTAATATCCGTCGTCAGCCTTGTCACCAGAGAAGATGTGGAGAATTTGTCAATATTTTCAAATGAATAGTTCTGAATCTGATAGTACATGTCTTTCCGAAGGTTTCTTGCAAAACCACTGGACGCAGTCGCTGCAAAAGAACCCGCCGCCGCTCCACATGCCAGTGACAAACCTGCCATTACAAGCAGCGCCAGCCCATACTTCACAATCACTTCCATTCCACATCCTGCCTTGATCTCATTGACCAACCGTGCAATAACGAACGGAATCATACATTCCAGCACGACCTCCAGGGATACGAAAACCGGCGCCTTGATGGATGCGGCTTTGAATTCCCGGATGGATTTTGAAAGTTCTTTTAACATTTTCGCTTGCTCCTCCTTCTACACAAATTTCTTATCTTGTACAACGCATGAAAAAGCGTAAATCCACGTCTGGACTTACGCTGTACAGATAAAACTATTTTTTTATATTAACACGCAGAAATTTTAAAGTCAAGTAACAAATCAAATATATTTATTACATGTATTTCATATATTCAAATATCTTTGAGGCAGGGACAGGTACGATCAGAAGAATCTCTGCTCAAGCCCTGTCACAATCTGGTACATTTCCGATTTGGTGGTAACATTCCTTGCCGCCTCTACCACCCGGCGTTTTTCCTCATCGTTCAATTTGGCATACACATCCATCGCTTTTGGGTTCGCCCCAAGCTGGAAGCTTAAGCCCATAGGCATTTCATAACGGTTATCTTCTTTTCCATCCATACGCAATCCCTCCTTCTAACAGATTCCTATCAATTTCAAAATCCAATAAATCAGCCCCAGCGCCCAGCTTGCAAAAATCCCATACAAAATTACCGGGCCGGCAATCGTGAAAATCTTACACCCAATTCCAAATACCTGCCCTTCCTTCTGGAACTCAATCGCCGGAGCCGCCACAGAATTCGCAAACCCGGTAATCGGCACCAGCGTCCCGGCCCCTCCGAACTTGGCAAGTTTTGGATAGAGCCCAAAGCCTGTAAGGATGACGCTCGCCAGCACCAGAAGCAGGGAACACCAGCTTCCCGCCGCATCCTTATCCATTCCTATGTTAATGCAGATATTTAAGATCGCCTGCCCGATGACACAAATGATTCCGCCCATAAGAAATGCCTTTGCCATGTTTGCAGGCAGACTATGCGTGGGCGTCACCTGTTTTACGTACTCATTGTATTTTTGATTTTTCTGTTCTTTTAAGACATCTGGCATAATTGAATCAAACCTTTCTATATTTTTCTATTTTTGACTACCACCTCATATAAAAATGAAGCATACTTCCCAGCGTCTTTCCCGCTGCGACTGCAATAATCACCAGGCTCAGTCCTTTTGTCACACTCATACGCCTGAAAAATACCGGGAAGATGTTTACGATTTCTGCCAGAGCCAGAATCCAGCTTCCCACAAAAATCCCAAAAAATATCCCCATAACCGCCAGGCCGATCCCCCCAAGAGGAACACTGATATCATAAACCGTCATAAGATTTCCCATAACGCCCCCAAGCAGAATCGCCGTCTCATACAACCGGATTCTCTTTGCGGTATGCGTGATTCCCGTATACCGTGTGAAAATTCCCAGACCGACACTGAGCGCGATCACCCCTCCTGCTACGATAAAACCGCTGCTCAGTCCAATGATTCCAAGTAAAAACTGTATTCCCATCGTCTCCGTCCCCTGCACCTATGATTTGTCAGCCTTATTTTTGACTTTCTTCTTCGGGTCTCTGCTGCTCGCCTCAAGCAGCGTCTTGTTAATCTCATCTTCATACAGACGCATTTCCACTTCCATCGGCGTTGGATCTGACGTGAGCTTTCTTCCCATAAAATGATTAAAATAGAGCAGGATTCCAAGCCCCACGCCCAGCGAATAGGAAAATTCCAGAATAGTGAATCCATCCGACTGCCGTCCGGTAAAATGATAAAAAAGCTGCCCGAAAAGTTTTGGAATATCCACATCGTTATTAAATGTCATAATCGTAAACGCAGCCCCGAAAAACGCCAGAATGCAGACTCCCACCGTCTTGATCCAGCTCCATGTCTCACTCTTTTTTTCCGGTTTCTCGTAAGTAATGATAAAATCTGCTTCTCCGATATTATTGACCTCAAGGCTTGGATACTCTTTCTGAATGACGCCAATCACTTCCATAACAGACATGGCATGGCGCCCTGGTTTTCCATTTGTGGCATCCTGGATTTTCAGTGTCCTGACCCTGTTCTCAATGTCCTTATTGCTGCACGAAAGCTGTGCAATACCGCCCAGCGTCACATGCGGATCATGTACCTGGACATTTTGGTCTATTTTCAAATATAAAGTATCATTCGTCATATGCGGCACTCATCTACTTTCTGGGAAAATGTTCGAACGAGCGTCCCTTTCTTTGCCGTACTGCTTCCATTGACATAGGAAATATAATAAAAAATCCCTGCAAGCGCCACAATCAATACGAAAACCGTAAAACAGGTGATGATTTTTCTCTTATCCATGATTTCGTTCCTCCATCTCTTTGCTGCCTTTGCAGCTCTTCTTTTCTCTGCTATTATCTCCCTCCTTTTCTGAAAATATTCCAGATGTCAAACATAAAAATGCGGAGGAATCATGAAATCCTCCCCCGCAGCTTTTTCAATATTTTCTTTTCATATCTTGATACCTGTACCTGGGACATTCCCAGCGCCCTTGCCACTTCCGTCTGTGTCTTTTCCTCAAAATACCGCATTCGAATCAGTGTCCGCTCCTCCTGCGGCAAGCCCTTGAGCAGCTCGTTTAAAACCATATGATTTAAAAGCTCCTCATTTGGATTTCTCTGATCTTCCAGCCTGTCCATCAGGGAAATCGCATTTCCGTCCCCCTGATAAATCGTTTTATGCAGGGATTCCACCTCTGCCGCCGACTCCATCGCCAGTACAATATCCTCCCTTGTGGCCCCGATCTCCGCTGAGATTTCTTCCAGCGTCGGCTCCCTCCCATTTTTCTTCTCCAGAATTTCCCGCATCATATAGGCTTTTCCCGCCGTCTCCTTTAAGCTCCTGCTCACCTTTATCATCCCGTCGTCCCGCAGGAACCGCTTGATTTCTCCGGCTATCATCGGCACAGCATAGGTGGAAAACTTTACGTCAAAAGAAGTATCGAATTTGTCGATCGCTTTCATTAATCCGATGCTTCCAATCTGCACCAGATCCTCCATCTCATGTCCCCGCCCGGCAAACCTGCGGACAATCGTATAAACCAGCCCCATATTTTCTTCTACCAGTGTCTCTCTTGCCTCTTTATCCCCTCCGTGCGCCTTCTCGATTAACACAAGGGTATGTTCCATTGGCCCGTCCTTTCACTCGAAGAATCTATCGGCTGATTGCCCGATCTTTTTTCTCATAAAAACGCTCGTGCCTTTTCCCGGCATGGACTCTACCCGCACCTCATCCATAAAGGCTTCCATAAAAGCGAACCCCATTCCTGCACGTTCAGCGTCCGGCTTCGTGGTAAAGAGCGGCTCCATCGCCTGCTGTACATTTTCAATGCCGCATCCCTGGTCTTTTACGGCAATGTACACCTCCCGTTCCTCAATCCGGCATTCTACTACGATTTTCTTTATCTCTCCTTCATAACCGTGGACAATGGAATTTGTCACCGCTTCGGAAAGCGCTGTCTTTACGTCCGCCAGTTCCTCCAGCGTTGGATCGATCTGCGTCACGAAAGCCGCCACCGCTACCCGCGCAAACCCTTCGTTGCATGATCTGCTGTCAAATTCCAGTTTCATTTCATTGGAACCGCTCATCCTTTTCTCCTCCTCTCCGGTATCCCAGACTCTCCCTCGTAGATTTCAATCACTTTATGAATACCGGAAAGCGTCAGGATTCTTTTCACCTGCTCGTTTACCCGGACAGCGGTGACTTTTCCACCGGTAAATCTGATATTTTTATACCTTCCCATAATCAGCCCGATTCCGGAACTATCCATAAATCCTGTCTTTCCAAAATCAAAAACGATATTCCGTATATTCCTCTCGCTGCATATCCTGTCCGTTTCCTCCCGAATGCGCTCTGCATTGTGGTGATCCAGTTCTCCCGGAACCCGGATCACCAGAGTAGTTCCTGATATTTCCAGACAATTTTCCATTTGGCCCCTCCTGTCATTGATAGCTTGTAATCCAAAAAGGGACGTATGCCCTGCATACGCCCCGATTCAGAGGTTTTTCTATTGTACGACTCCTAACCTTCCTCCGCCGGTGATATCCACATCGCCGCCATTTCCTGTTCCGCTTCCAGTTTCTTCCCCGGATGGTTCCTGGCCTCCTGTACCTTCTCCTTCCGGCTGCTGTCCTTCACCCTGCGTATCTCCGGATTGCTCTCCGCCGTTTGGATTTCCTGTCGTGCTTCCTGTCATGTACGGCTGTACCTCCGCAGACCTTGCCGGATATTTCTGAATCAGTTCCTGGAAGGCAGTATTCGCATTCGCCGTATCCCCGGACTGATAGTAAGAATGGCCCAGATACAAAAGAGCCCACTCGTCACCCGGTTTTGCTTCCAGCGCCTTTTTATACTGTGTGATGGCTTCCTCATAATTTCTGTTCGTATACGCCGTATTTGCAGCGTTTACCGCATCATTATATACATAATCGCTAATGGCCTCCATCATATGGTCATAAAGATCTTTCGCCGCTCCCGTCAGGCTTTTGGCGTCAATTTCACCAAGTGCATCCGCCGCCTGTGACTGGTTCGCCGGATTGGTGATATACAAATCTGCCGCCGCCAAAAGCTCCTCGTAGGAATCCGCCTTTTCATTGGCCTCCCGCATCGTCTGATTCGCTTCGTCGATCTTCTCCTGATAGCCTGCGATTTCCTCCTCCAGCCCCTGCACCTTGGACGCTTCGGAAGCCATCTTGGAATTTGCGTCTGTCACCTGTTTATTTGCCGAAGCATTGATGCTCTGCTTCGTTCCCGGCACCACCAGAAACCAGACGATCGCCCCTCCCAGAATCAGACCGAGAAAAATATTAAGAAAGGTAGCCACCGCTGAACTGTCGCGAAACGTTGTGGGCTGGATAATCATTTCATTTCCGCTCATATACGTCGTCGTTCCCGTCAGCTTGTTCACTTTTTCTTTTGCATATTTCTTCTTTCGTTTCTGATCCAGGCTGGTGCTGATCCCCGTCGCAGCTTCCACTTCCTGCAAATAGCGCAGCGTAGTAGTGTTCGTCGCGTCAATGTACGCCGCCTTTTTCAAAATCTTCCTTGCCTTCTCATATTCCTGACGCTTCAGATAAAGAAGCGCCTGGAGATGATACGCCTTAATCAACTGCGGATTCTGGTTCAATACCTTTTTTAACTGGATGATCGCCATATCCTCATTGTCCTGCCGGCAGTATTGCAGCGCCTGATTGTACTTTCGAATCGTCTGGTTAATCACATCCAGCTTGTTTTTATTGGATTGCAGACTCTCTATGTAGCCGTCCGCCGCATTGCCCGGTACATTCATGTTTTTACTGATGACCCATTCGCTCAGTGCGGAAACGACTTCCCCTGTTTCATAATAGACCAGACCCAGCAGGTTTCTGGCATCTATATTTTCCTTATTAAATTTCAGACTCCTTTTCAGGCATACGATCGCCCCTGACAAATCCCGAACCATCGCTTTTTCCAGTCCCTGGTTATAAAGCAGGTTAGAAATCCGGACGATTCTTTTCTGCAACGTGATGTCCGCTCCGCACCCTGTACAGTAATCAATCTTTCCCAAAGGAGTCCCGCAAAAAATACACTTCATATTTTCCCCTTATTGAACATATTTACCCTTTTTCTTTTCGTCCATTATCAATTCTTTCAAAATATCCGTAACGTCTGTTAAGTCCCGGTTGTAAATCGCGTCCTCCGCCTCGTTTACATCCAGGCTCGGATGGAATTTCTTTAATTCCTCTTCATAATTAATCATTGAATCTCTCCTCTTTCAGCAGATTTTTCAGCTCCCCTACCAGATACAGCGATCCTGCACAGAACAACATACCGTCCCCCTTTTCCTTCCATGCTTCCCGGAAAGCATCTGCGATCATGCGGACAGCTTTTACCGGAGTATTCGTATATCTGCGAAATACCTCTGCCAGTTCTTCTGCCGGAACGTTTCTGTCTCCTGCTATTTCTGTTACGACGATATGCGCAAGCTCCGTCTGTCTGCAAATCGTCGCTATCATTTTCTCATAGTCCTTCTCCATCACAGCGGAAAAAAGCAATGTCACACGGTATTTCTTCTGCATACGCTGCACGGTCCGCACAAATTCCCGTACGCCATCCGCATTATGCGCCCCGTCAAGCACCACGCCCGGCATCACCGTTTCCATACGCCCCTGCCAGGTCGTCTCTCTGACCGCCTCCGTGCAAAGCCTGATGGGGATATCTTTGCAGATGACCTCCATCGCCATCAATGCCAGCGAACTGTTTATCACCTGATACCTCGCCAGATACGGAACCGTGACTCTGGTATGTATATGATACCTGCTGGACAACGAAAAATCAATGCTTTTGTCCGTGTTCTCCAAAATTTCATACATTTCTTCCTGTAAGCCAAACGCCGGAGCGCCCAGTTCCCTGGCTCTGGCAAGAATGACCTTCTCAGCTTCCTTACAGCGTCCGTCATAGATCACAGGAACTCCAGGCTTGATAATCCCGGCTTTCTCAAAGGCGATTTTTTCGATCGTGTCACCCAGAATCTCCGTGTGATCCAGGCTGATGGAAGTAATAATGGCCGCAATGGGCTTTTCTACCATGTTCGTAGCATCCAGGCGACCGCCAAGCCCCGTTTCCAGCACCACATACTCTACGGCTTTCTCCTCAAAAAGCACCATCGCCATAGCAAACAGCAGCTCGAAATAGGTCGGATGGGCAAAGCCGTCTTTCTGCATTTCCTCTACCGCTCCCCGCACCTTTTCATAGGCCGCCAGAAATTCTTCGTCGCTGACCGGCTCATTGTTGATCTGAAAACGCTCATTGATCTTTACCAGATGGGGAGAGGTGAAAAGGCCCGTCCTCTTTTTCGCCTTTACCAGCATCGTGGAAAGGAATGCGCACACCGAACCCTTTCCATTCGTGCCTGCCACATGGATGATTTTCATTTTCCGCTCCGGCCTTCCCAGGCGCTCCATCAGCTCTATGGTATTTTCCATTTTATTCTTCTTTGTAAATTTCGGAACACTTAAAATATATTCCACCGCTTCTGTATAATTCATATTATTCACCGTCTGTTTTCTTATTTCCTGTTATTTGACTTTTGACCCTGGCATTATTATCAAAAGATACCCTACGGATTGCTCCGCACTTCGTGCTTTCACAATCCTGCCCCAAATTCGGATATCGTGAGGCTTACGCCCCACTTTTATCCTC
>CALCMD010000094.1 GCA_937965795.1 uncultured Lachnospiraceae bacterium
TACATAAAACATAATTTCCGAATATTCATAAGTATTGATTTTTTCTGCATTTTCTTTCGTTTCATGCCAGAATTTCACGTACTCTTCCATATCGTCCCGGTATTGCTCCATCGTATATCCGACGCCGTCTTTTTCTGCGTATTCCCGCCCCAGAAGATAGCCGCAGAGCCTGTCCCATGAATCGTTCTGCACGCTTGCGAATAATTCATGATAGCTTGAGAACGGCATCTTCCCTTCAAAGTCCTCTGGCGTCATGGTTTCCAGATTCAATCCCTGTTCTCTGGAGATTGCCTTCAATCTCTTAATTTCATGATCTGTCATTTCTTTCCAGTCAGCCTTCTTAAGATCGAACGTACTGGCCTCAAATACTTTGTCCATCACATATTGGACGGCTTCGTATCCCTCGTTTTCTGCAATCTTTTTTTTCTGCTCCCGGATCAGATGAGCCTCATATTGTTCTACATTGCTCACTCCTTCAATTCCAAGATCTTTTATCATCTCATCCGTGATCACAGGACTCTTTTTTTGCTGAATGGAACGGACCGTTACGGTCACTTTCTCCCCGTCAACGTCCAGCACACCGGCCGTCCCTTTTTTCAGCCCGACGCACATCGCTTCCAGCTTCTTGTGAAAGAACCCCTGCCCTACCATAATTTTCAGGTTCTCTCTGTTAAAAAACGGATTCTCCGATTCCAGATTGCATACAATGAACGCCCCGTATGTAACTTCTCCGGTTTCTTCCCAAATGCTGTTCTTGTTCTTTATAAAATCTATTTCTTTCTTGTACGCCTTCTCATCAAGCTTGAATACTTTCTTGTACATACTGATATCCACCTGATCATATTCGGCAAACGATAAAACTTTTGACTTCATCTTTCTCCTCCTAAAGCGTAAGCTTCGCATATTTATTTTTCAGAAGCTGCAGTACTTCCGTATATTTATCGCGGCTCACCATAACTTCCCCCGCATATCCTTCGAAAATCAGAGCAAAATTTTTCGCTTCGTTATCTGCCCGGACATAAGATACTCTGGAAAGATTCACGATAAAAGACTGATAGCACCGGTAAAAATTATACCCTTCCAGAATCTGTTCCAATTCATTCATGGAATATCCGGAAAGAATCATCTCTTTTCCGTCCACCATCACCATCTTGTTCTTTCGGTCCATCCGTTCGATAAAGAGAACCTTATCAATATCCACAAGCTGATATCCGTTTCGCGTCTTGATCATCATAGAACGGTTCACAGATAACCGTTTGTATTGGAGCAGCTCAAACAAATACTGCAGCCGCTTAACCACCCGCTGAAGCACACGGTTATCAAACGGAAGCCGAAAGTATTCATCACAGCAGCATTCAAATACCATCCCCGCCTCTAACTTTTCTTCCGAATACAGCGCCACAAGAACATCCGGCTTTATCTGGGACAGATTGTATGCCAGAAAGGAGCCGTCCCCGCTGTATCTTGGATTCCCTGTTCTGATGTTGATAAATACCGCGTCCACCTCGTTCAGACAGATATATTTATTGGCTTCATTGATTCCGTCAAAGGTTTTCACAATATCAAATAAATTATAAAATGCCAGCAATTCTTCCAGCTGTGTACGCAAAGTTTCGTCTTTTTCTACCAAAACAAGCTTCATTTTCATCAATCAATTCTCCTGACCAAATTCTCCAAACGCTTTTTCTAACGCCTGCACATCGCCTTCATAATAGGTTAATAAAAGTGCATAAGGACCGTTTTTCTTCGGCATGATAGTCATACCGGAGCCATATAAATCAATCTCTCCTTTTGTCCTGAGACTCTCATATGCCTGATACTCATCAGATTCCGGGGCCAGATTCTCCAGATCCCACCAGTATATTTCGGCTCCGTCATACTTTAGAGCAAGCGTACACAGACCTTCCGCACTAAGCGTCACTTTACTGTCTGCATGGATCAGCCCCTTCTCCTCCAGAAATGAGACGAGTTCATCTACTGTCGTATTCCAGACAGGCGCTTCCCTGTCTTCTTCTTCCGGCACGACTGCTTCTTCCTCCTCCTTTGGAGGCGTAAAGTCTTCGGAAGACGCCACATATCCCACCATCCCACAAAAAAGTAACACGAAAAGCAGGGAAGACACAATCGTAAATTTCTTCATAATCATTCCTTCTTTCTTTTAAGATGCCTCAGCGGACTGCAGATATTCCTGATAAGTCCTGCTTACGGCAAATACTTCTTCAGGGGTTCCGCAGGCTTCAAGACGTCCGTGATGCATAACGACCAGATAGTCTGCTTCTGCAATCTCGCGCATATCATGGGCGATGAAAACAATTGTATTGCCTTCCATCTTCTTCCTGATACCATGATAGATCTTCATATATGTGTCATGGTCCAGATTCGCCCCCGCCTCGTCGAGTATCAGATAATCCGGCTTCGCAATCAATGCCCTGGCAATGGCAATCCTCTGTTTCTGACCGCTTGACAAACGGTTCCCCGCCTCTCCAAGAGTCGTATCATATCCGTTGGGAAGCGCATCTATAAAAGAATCCGCTCTGGCTTCTCTTGCCGCTTTTTTCATCTCTTCCTCCGGCGTTTCTCCTTCTGTGCCATACAGAATGTTATCTCGAATCGTACCTGACATCAGCGGATTGTTCTGAAGTACATAGCCAAATTTTTTATGACATTCCTGGGGACTCGTTTCGCATATCTTGTTTCCTCCAACCCATATTTCTCCCGAATCAGGCTGGTAGAATCCCTGTAGCAATTTCATGACCGTAGATTTTCCGGAACCGTTATCTCCGATCACCGCCGTCGTCTTTCCTCCCGGAATGCAAACGGAAAAGTCATGAAGGATTTCTTTTTCACTCCCATATCCAAAGTTCACGTTTTTGAACACAATATCTCTGTTCTCGGATTCTGTCCAGGAATTGCCTTTTTCCGTATGCTCCTCTTCCATATCAAGAATATCCCCGACATGGACAAGTGCGCCTTTCGACCCCATCACGTTCTGCCACACCGTCAAAAGCTCCGCCATATAGAGATTCACCTGCGTCATATAGGTGCTGAACATATTAATCCCTGTCGCTTCCATTTTCCCGGCGTTAATCAATCTGGAACCGCCCACTGCCATTACGACAGTCGTAAGAAGGGAGTATAAGGAATTGGTCAGAACCTGAATCTGCTCCATGAAAGCATAGTATATATCTGCCTTATACCGTGAATCAATTGCCGCATATCCGCTTTCCAGCTCTTTCTCTTCCATTACCTGCGCTTTTACATATTTCCCGGCCGACAGGTGTTCGGAGAAAAAGGTGGTCATTTCATTCAACGCAGCATAGCGCTTTTTCATTATGGTAAACTGCAGCTTGCCGACGATGATAAACATTGCCACCGCAACCGGTATGCAGAGCAAAAGGTATGCTGCGAGAGGCGAATTGTATTGATACAAGATCATACAGGCGCGGATAAATCCGAACAGCGACGCAGCTCCTGAGAATATTCCACTGATCACCAGAGTCGCCTGAGTTACGTCGTTCGTAACGGCCGACACCAGCGAAGACGGCTGTTCCTTTTCGAACTGATCCATCGGAAGATGCAGGATCTTCCTCCACATCGAAAACCTTACCCGCAGAATCACTTTTTGATTGGCATACTCCTCCACAAGCGGTTTCAAAAATCCCAGCAATGCATTAAAGAGCGTAAAAAAGACATAGCCTAAAATAACAGAATTATATAGTTCCCCCTTGTTCACACGGACCAGATACTTCGATACTCTCATTCCGACCTCGGCATAAACCACGCCGCTTCCGAATGCGATCAGGTAGAGCCACCAGGGAATTGAAAGCCTTCTATGAAAGCT
>CALCMD010000095.1 GCA_937965795.1 uncultured Lachnospiraceae bacterium
TATGTTATACTGTATGCGGTTTTGAAGGTACATACTTCAAAAGAAGAGTCTGATGGATCAGACTCTTTCCTTATAGTAAAGGGGATTGGTCAAATGGTATGACAGGAGTCTCCAAAACTCTTAGCGGGAGTTCGATTCTCTCATCCCCTGTTAAATAAAGCCCATAAATACGGGCTTTATTTTTTTGCGTAAGAATAAGGGAAAGCAGGGCCGCCGGGCTTTGTTTTCCCGTTTTTTTGTGCGGAAATTACGCAAGGTAAAAAAAGTCCACATAAACAAGTAAAAAGGTTCCTTATGGTTCGGGCTTCTGAATTGCTATAATGTAGCTATAAAAACAACAGAACAGGTAAGAGCAATCAGAATGGAGGAAGAACTATGAACACAGGAGGATAGATGATGGCAGGAGAGTTTTCAAGGATTGAAATAGAATGACAATATTGCAGATTATTTTGAATTATCAATGAAATCTTGCTGTAAATGCAAAAAAACAATATGTATAACGTATATGGCAACTATTGTATTGTAACATAAGAAGAAAAAAAGCTATATTAAAGTTACGAACAGGGGTTATCTGTTTTTTCAGAGATTTATTTGGTTCCCGGACGGATAGGGATCATTGGAAGGACAAGGTAATCTCTCTATGTCACAAATAACATTTTTAATTTTATGCAAAAACAGTTCTGGCGTGAGGAACTGTCTTTTGCAGGAAGGAGCGTTTTTTATGAAAAGCAAAAGTTTCTCGTCAATTATTTCGCTTATGCTGGCATTGGTTTTGGCCTTAAGCGGAATCATGCCGTATATGCAGGTATCTGCGGCAGAATCATCTGCTGCAAACTACGATTCCTGGAAAATCCAGGACTGGGGCGGCGCCACAGATATTGAGGTTCAGGATGGCTGGATCGAAGCCAGAGAAAATGGATTTGTCCTGAATTATGACAAAATTATTGCAGACCGGGAAAAAGAGGGCCTGGTGCTTTATGACAGTCAGGCGGAGCAATATGCGAACAGCGTGCTGGAAATGGATCTTACGGTGAGCGAAGCCGGAGATGCCGGACAGGTTGGATTTTACAGTGTGGCTCTTTTATCCCGTTTTCTGAACGGTGCGAACTGTGAAGGAATTGCGGTACATGACAAAGGAAGATTACAGCGTGCCGGTTATAAAGAGGGAAACGAAACTTGGGAATGGGTTCGAAATGATAAGAATGACTTTCTGTTTGGCGAGACCTACCATCTGAAAGTGGTTACGGAGGGAGAAACCTTAACGCTGTCCGCAGCAAAGAAAGGGGAAGAACTTCAGGAGCTGGTTTCTTTAACGATGAAGACGGGACTGGAAGCCAGTGGCTACGGTTTCCGCATCTGGAGGGGTGCAAAAAAGATTGCGATCGAAAACATCGTGCGTACGGAGCTGAAAACGGATACGGAAGAAGGGTCGTGCCTGAATGAGACAGAGGCATCCGTGCCTGACGGCGAATGGGGGCAGGCGACGATCCAGATTCCTGTTACCTTCGCAGAAGGAGACAGTGTACAGTCCATCAGTGACGGTGAAATTGACCTGACAGAGGGAAGTCATTACAGTGTGGACATGGATAACAGCATCATTACAATTTCGCCTGACTATATGAAGGGGCAGACGATAAAAGATGAAATTACATTGACGGTTTCCTTTGTCAGTGGAGCGCAGGGAACTTTTAAAATTGTTCGCGAAGCGTCGGAAAATAGCGGATGGGTATTCCAGAAGCAAAACAGCAGCGAAACCGTAACGCCTCAGGACGGTTGGGTAACCGTTTCAGAGAATGGTACAAAAGCGGTTATTCATTATGGAAAGGTCGTAGAGGATGCCGGTGAAGGCTGGGTTATTTTTGATGGCAGCGCACCGCAGTATAAAAACAGTAATCTGGAGTACGATCTTACTTTTACGGACCCTACCCAGGGCGACTGGATTGCAGTAGCGCCAGTGACACGCGTTACGGATGGAAGAAACTATGAAGGTTTTGCTTTTACAAGTGGGACAGGTCTGGAGAGACAGAGCCGAAGGGACGGCAGTGAGAGCTATGCGGGTATCAGCAATCTTCTTGGTATCAAATTCGAATATAATAAGACCTATCATCTGCGAATGGAAACCATTGAAAATGTGATCATGGTTTATCTCACCCGTGATGGCGTGGAAGAGAAACTGACTTCCTTTGAGAGCCAGGCAGGGCTGGATAAGGGAAGCTATGGATTCCGTATCTGGCGAGGCAGCAAGACCATTACGCTGGAAAACATCAAACGTACGGAGATCGTGACATCCGCCCTGGAACGCAGTACAGAGGTTTTGAGTAAGGATGCGTGGGGAAAAACTGGTGTTTCTATTCCAGTTCAATTTGGAAGCGAGGATGAAATCTCATCCATCATGAATGGGGATGAAACCCTGAATCCTGGAACGGATTATACGGTGGAAGACAGTGTATTTACCTTAAAACAGGAATACATTGCTGCACAGGAGGGAACCTTCCGCTTGCAGGTGAAGTTTGCAAAGGGAAGCGCATGTTCTCTGTGGATCGTACAGCGTGATTCGGTAGCGAAGGAATATACCTGGACGCCGGATCAGGGCGTCGATATGTGGGAAAGTGTAGACGGAAGCGGAAGCTTTGAGCTGGCAGAGGACGGTAAGGCCATGCACGTGACCGGAACGAATGCTCTGATCAATAAGCTTGCCCCAATTGCCATTGACGGTGAGATTGAGATTACATTTGAAGCCTTACGTGATCTGGATGGTTATGATATGGGAGAAGAGCAGGAAGGCATACTATGTAAGGGTAAAAGCTTATAAGACAGTAAACGGCAAAAAAATCTTCACGGATATTGGAGCAAAGAAGAAAGTACGTGTGAAGTAAAGTACACAGGGACGATCCGGCAGGCTGTGACTTTCAGGAGCGGTCTGTCGGGAAATGTCCATGTATTTGTGGAAGCGCATATACATGGACATTTTCATAAAAGATAAAATGCGCTCCCCTGATTTTAAATGGAACAAAGAGAACATCAATAGAATGAAAAAGAAGGAGGGAGGGGCATGAGCTGTCTGAGACTTGAGGCGGAATCCGTGGTTCCGGATAAAAGTTCACCGCATGTCGTCTATATAGCGACTTCAAAATATGGAGGAGACTGGCACAGCACGCTGCATTCGCATCAGTGTACGGAGCTGTTTTATGTAGTTTCGGGAAAGGGGAGATTCCGAATCGAGGAGCTTGATTTTGCCGTGGAAGCAAATGAGATTGTGATTGTCAATTCTTATGTGGAGCACACGGAATACTCAGTTCCCCAAAGTCCGATGGAATATATCGTGGTCGGGATTGACGGGGTGGCATTTCTCCAAAATTCCGCCAGTGATTCCCGGTATTGTAAGCTGGAGAATAAATATGAAAACAAAAAGATTTTTTACTATCTGCGTGAGATTTTCTCTGAGATGGAAAAGTGCAGTGAGAACTATGGAGTCATTACGGATCATCTGCTGGAGTTGATTTCCTACAAATTGCTGCGCCAGAAACAAATGTCTATCACGGAACGTACTTCTGGTAAGGTTCATGCGGAATGTGCCAGAGCAAAGAAGTACATTGACGAAAATTTCATGGAGAATATTAGTCTCTCCTATCTGGCGGATATGGTACATATGAGCAAATACTATTTTAGTCATTCTTTTGTGAAGGAATATGGCGTGTCTCCCATTGGATATTTACAGAGGAAAAAGATCAATGAAAGCAAATATCTTTTGGCGCAGACAAACCACAGTATTTCTCAGATTGCACAGATTGTAGGCTTTTCTTCTGCAAATTATTTTACGCAGAGTTTTAAGCGCATGGAAGCAATGAGTCCTTCGGAATTTCGAAAAAAAATGGGAGGGAGAGTGGAAGAATCCAGAAGTTCAGATGAACATGCAAAAATTTATCACTGGGATGGCAGCAGAGACTTTCATTGAAACAGACTTTAGGCTTTACAGAAAAAAGAGAACCCGCTATACTGAAATAGCAAATATTCATTATAGGGCAAGAACAGGAGAGCAGCTATGTTTCATATAGGAAGTCATATCTCATCTGCAAAGGGCTATGCGGCTATGGGGCGGCAGGCGGTCAGGCTTGGAGCGGATACGTTTGCATTTTTTACGAGAAATCCCAGGGGAGGAAGCGCAAAAGCAATTTCTCAGCCGGATGTTGAACAGTATCTGGAAATTGCGGGAGAACATGGATTTGCGAAGATTGTAGCACATGCGCCGTATACGCTGAATGCGTGCGCCGCAAAAGAGGAGATTCGTACGTTTGCAAGGGAAACCTTTGCGGATGATCTGAAACGCATGGAATATACGCCGGGACAGTATTATAATTTTCATCCGGGAAGTCATGTGGGACAGGGGGCAGAAAAAGGAATCGAGCTGATCGCAGAGATGCTGAATGCGAATCTGCAATCCGCACAGACAACGGTGGTACTGCTGGAAACCATGTCAGGAAAAGGCAGCGAAGTGGGAAGAACATTCGAGGAACTGCGTGCAATTATAGATCGGGTAGAATTATCGGACAAGCTGGGCGTATGTATGGACACCTGCCATGTCTGGGATGGAGGGTATGATATTGTGAATCATCTGGATGGAGTTTTAGAGGAGTTCGACAGGGTGATCGGACTGGAACGCCTGAAAGCCATTCATATCAATGACAGCATGAATCCGATGGGAAGCCATAAAGACCGTCATGCAAAAATTGGAGAGGGAAAGATCGGGCTGGAAGCATTCGGAAGGATTGTCCGGCATCCGGCATTGCAGGGGCTTCCCTTTATTCTGGAAACGCCGAATGACGATGCAGGCTGGGCGGCGGAGATTTCTATGCTCAGGCAGATGGCACAGGAGAGGTAAAGTTTTTTCTGCAATACAAAAGGACTAACATTTGTTAGTCCTTTTTCAGAGGCGACAACCAGATTTGAACTGGTGATCAGGGTGTTGCAGACCCACGCCTTACCACTTGGCTATGTCGCCTTACAGCTTTCATAGTATATCAAAAAGCCTCTCATTTGTCAAGAGAAAACTTTTCGAAATGACTCCTACGGGAATCGAACCCGTGTTACCGCCGTGAAAGGGCGATGTCTTAACCGCTTGACCAAGGAGCCAAAGTTATCCAGCCGTAACGACCGGATTCCATAATAGCATAAAACGATGTGGAATGCAAGCACTTTTTTTGGTAGAATAAAAAAGTCAGAACAAGAACGAAAGAAAAGAGAGGTAAAAGATGATGGAAAGTGAAGATATACGCATTGACCGTTCGATTATACATATTCTGGATTCCAGTGTGGGAGTGCCCGTACTATCAGATGGGGAGCTGGAACACGGTTCCGATTTCGGGGATTTTCTGCGGGCACATATTCTGCGGATTGCGGGGAGCGATGAGGTGAAAAATTGCAGCTTTGATAAAGAGGAATCGGGGATTTATCCGCTGCTTTTGGAATGGAAGGATGAAAATTTCGCAGAGATTTCCAGGCAGATTGCCACGGAATTGTATACGATCATGAATGGGAATATTGATATTCCGGCAGCAGACCTTTTAGTGGTACAGTATTCGGTGGAGCAGCATCCGTATCTGGCGCTGTTGAAAATGAATTATAAGTCCAGCTATACCCATATGACGAATTCAGACCCGTGGGGAAACCATAACGACGTCATCAAATATAAGGCGATTCTTCCGGGAGAGAAGCAGAAGCTTGCGGAAGCCGCATTGATCAGCCTGGAGGACTATTCGATTCGGCTGATTGAGAAGAAGTATGAGGTCAACGGGGTGAAAACCAATTATTTTTCCTCTTTATTTTTAAAATGCAGAGGTTCCATGTCGCCGAAAACAAAACTGGCAATCGTCAACCGGACAGTGATGGATGTGCAGAAAAAATACTATGATGAATCAGAGCAGTTCGAGGTTCAGATGGAGGCAAAGAGCATCATCAATCAGGAGCTTTCCGAGAAGGGCAGTCTGGATGTGCCGACGGTAATCGACCGTATTTTTAAGGACCAGGAAGAGATGAAAGAGGAGGTACAGGAGAAGCTGGAAAAGTGGAATATCACGGATACCCCGGTGGCGCCGCAGAATCCGGCGACCACCAGAAAGTTTGAAAAGCAGCATCTGCTGACGGATACGGGGATTGAGATCAAGATACCGATGGAAGCCTATCATAATAAAAATATGATCGAATTTCTGACCAATCCGGACGGAACAATTTCCGTGCTGATTAAAAATGTTGGAAAAATCGAGAGCCGTTAAGGGGGAGGGGAAAGGAATGAAGGCAGCGCTGGCCCAGACGAATATTTTATGGGAAGATAAAGAAGAAAATCTGCTTCGGGCAAAAAAATGGCTGCGGGAGGCGAAAAAGCAGGAGGCGCAGCTTCTTTGTTTTCCGGAGATGAGCTTTACGGGGTTTTCCATGCAAACAGAGAAAACTGCGGAGTCAGAGGGCGGGACCGTCCGGCTGATGCAGAAAATGGCGCAGGAATACAGGATTGCCATAGGCTTTGGATGGGTGGAAAAGACAGAAGGAAAAGCTCGGAATCATTATACGGTGGCAGATGAAGCGGGAATCCTGAGCGACTATGTGAAGGTTCATCCATTCAGCTATTCGGGGGAAAACAGGTATTTCGCGGCGGGAGAAGCGTTATCCGTGTTTCAGATGGGAGGGCTTCGCATTGGAACCCTGCTCTGCTATGACCTTCGTTTTCCGGAGCCGTTTCAGATACTGGCAAAAACGTGTGATCTCATTATCGTGGCTGCGAACTGGCCGGAGGGGAGACGGGAACATTGGAAATGTCTTTTACAGGCGAGAGCCATTGAGTGCCAGGTATATCTGGCAGGGGTGAATTGCTGCGGACGTCAGAAAGGGCTTCCCTATGCGGGGGATAGTTGTATCTTTGCGCCGGACGGGAAAAGGATCGCAGGATTTCTGGAGGGAGAAGGACTTCTGACAGCCAGGATTCGGGAAGATACGAAAGAATATCGAAAGGAGTTTCCGGTGCGTGCAGACCGAAGATGGGAATTGTACCGGAGATGGTACGAATAAGATTAAGAAAATCTTCAGTTCCTGTTTACAACATATTTACACACCTTTGTTTATTTTAGCGTGGGGTAGATTTTATACTTAATCTTAGAAAGAGGGTAACTATTCAGAACAGGTCGAAGCACTTGCTGATGGGGCCGTGAAAACATGATTCAAGAGTGCAAAAATCCCATCGTCGAAGACGATTTTCATGGATTTTTGCATCGGAACTGTGAAGGTATTGAATAGTTACGAAAAAGGATGAAACTTTTCAGGGAGAATCCGACTCTAATAGATAAAGGGTAATCAGGGGGATGAAGATGAAGCATATAAAACAATATTTGAATTTGCTAATGGAAGAAGGATTGGTGCTGTCTTATTGCCTGTATGAAAAAGAAAATGAAAAAGTATGTCATATGACCTATGATTCAAAAGAGGCAGAAGCAGGCAGCATGTTTTTGTGCAAGGGGGCGGGATTTAAGAAAGAATATCTGATGGAGGCACTGCAAAGGGGAGCAGCAGTGTATGTAAGCGAAGAATATTACGAGACAGAGGGAGAAGTTCCGTATATTCTGGTGAAAAGCATGAGAAAGGCAATGCCTGTGCTGGCGAAGGCATTTTACAGAGAAGCGGATGAGAAGCTTTTTCTCACAGGTGTGACCGGGACGAAGGGAAAGACCACAACAGTCTACTATATTCGGGCCATCCTCGATGAATATCTGAAGGACAGGCGGGAAAAGGCTTCCGGACTGATCTCCACGATTGAGACCTGCGACGGCGTATCATGCGAAGAGTCCAGGCTTACGACTCCGGAATCGATGGAGCTTTTCCGGTATTTCCGGAATGCGGTGGACTCCGGAATGCGGTATATGACGATGGAGGTTTCCAGTCAGGCGCTAAAATATCATCGGGTAAGAAAGATCAAATTTGATGTGGGAGTATTTTTAAATATTTCGGAGGATCATATCAGTCCGGCGGAGCATGAGAACTTTGAGGATTATTTCAGCTCGAAGCTTTCTCTTTTTAAACAGACGAAAACAGCCTGTGTCAATCTGGACGCAGATCATGCAAAAAGGATTCTGGCCGCAGCCAGGATGTCGGAAAAAGTGATTACCTTCGGAACAAAAGGAAATCCCGATATTCTCGGAAGTAATATCCATATGAAAAATGGAGCGCTGAATTTTGATGTGACATGTAAAGATTTTAAAGAGCATTTTACACTTGCTATGCACGGAATTTTCAATGTGGAAAATGCGCTTGCAGCTATAGCGGCAGCGTGGGCGATGGGAATTCCGGTCAAATATATGACGGCGGCTCTGAAAAAGACACGGGTTTGCGGAAGAATGGAGGAGTACACGAGCGCAGATGGACGCTTGCAGGTCGTCGTGGATTTTGCGCACAACCGCTTGAGCTTTGAGAAACTTTTTGAGTCTGTGCTGATGGAATATCCGGGTCACCGGATCGTTACGATTTTTGGGTGTCCGGGAGGGAAGGCATATAACAGGAGAAGGGATTTGGGATTGATCGCCGGATTGTTTTCCGAGAAGGTTTATTTAGCGGCGGACGATCCCGGCATAGAGTCGCCGGAGGACATTGCAAAGGAAATCGGGGAATACCTTGAGGTGGTGGGATGTCCTTATGAGTACATAGAGGATCGGGGACAGGCGATCCAGCATGCCATCCGAAGTGTGGAAGAGAAAACGGTGCTGCTGGTGCTTGGAAAAGGAAATGAAACCCATCAGAAATATGGACGGGTTTCCTACAAGTTTCCTTCGGATGGCGAGTTTGTCAAAATTGGAATCCGGGAATATGACAGAAGAAACCGGACATGTCCGAATCTGGCACAGGCGGTGGTATAGCGCTGTATTTATGAGCTGGAGCTTTATATGCCGTAAGGTGGGACAGGCGGACTGGAAAGGGCAGAGGAACCTGTTGAAGAAAAGGGGGAACCTGTGGTAGTATGGTAGACAGAGAACAGATACGGAGGAGAGAACATGAAGGATATCATACTGGCTTCTGCATCGCCGAGGCGCAGGGAACTTTTAACGCAGGCGGGATTTGTTTTTACCGTAAAGGTCAGTGATGCAGAGGAAATCATCACAGAGAAGGAACCGGATAAGATCGTCAGGGAGCTGGCTTTTTTAAAGGCGAAGGCGGTGGCGGCATCGGAAGAGGACGCGCTGGTAATCGGCGCGGATACGATTGTGGCGGCAGAAGGGAAGGTTCTTGGAAAGCCCCACAGCAGAGAAGAGGCGTTTTCCATGTTGTCTATGCTACAGGGAAAGACCCATCAGGTGTATACGGGTGTGGCGCTGTTTACAAAGAAAGCGGAAAAGGAGACGCAGAAGGTTTTCGCAGAGAAAACGGAGGTCACGTTTTACCCCATGACAGAAAAAGAAATCTGGGATTACATTGATACGGGAGAACCGATGGATAAAGCTGGAGCGTATGGAATTCAGGGGCGTGCCGCAGTCTATGTTGAAAAAATCTGCGGGGATTATAATAACGTGGTGGGGCTGCCCGTCGCGAGGCTGTATCAGGAATTGAAGCGAAACCAGGATTTGTATTAAAATTTAAAGCAGATGAAGAAATTCTTTGTCTGTTTTATTTTTTTGCCTTGTTTTTTCGGTTTCGTCGCCTGGTATTTTCGGCGCGGCGGATGATATTCGGATGGTTACGGCTCACAGACACATGAGAACGATCAGACAGAAAGATCCGCAGGCTTCAGTAGCATTTTTTTCTCTACATATGATATAGAGGAAAAACAAGAAAAGGAGTGTGCAATATGAGGATGCCGGTCATTCAATGCACGAACATTGATAAATGTTGTGCAAGCGCGTCCCTTGTGCAATCGATTGCACTTGAGGAGACGGCGATTTTCCACATCCTCAATGCGGAGGGAGAGAAGATTCAGAAGGCTCTTGCCAAGTGCGACTGTGATATAAAGGAGCTTCTCGAAGTGAACAAATCCGTGGAGAGCATGGTGGAAAAAATTACGTCTTTGGAAGTGGCGCTGAAAGCAAAACTGGATTTAGTGATTCCCATTTTGGATGAATGCGGCCGAAAACCGCCGAAACCGGAATGTGATGCGTAGGGCTTAGGCCCTACCTACATATCGCCTGCATAGCTTTCGGACGGGGCGCATACACTGTAAAAACATCGTCTTTGGAGAATTTTCCTTGAAAGATTATATTGAAGAACGTGCAATGGAAATTGCAAATTATATTGTTGAACAGAATGCGACCGTTAGACAGGCGGCGAAAAAGTTTGGGGTGAGTAAGAGTACGGTACATAAGGATGTAACAGATCGTCTTGTGCAGATTAATTCGGATCTGGCGGCAAAAGCCAGACGGGTTTTGGAGGTGAATAAGCAGGAGCGCCATATTCGGGGAGGAATGGCGACAAAGGAGAAGTATCTGCATAAAAAGGGATGATTGCCATACGGCTGGCAGATATGATATACTGATTCTGATAAAAGAGCAGGGGAGGAACAGCAGATGGGAGAATATCAGACACTTTCTCACAGCTTTTTGCCGGTTTTTGATGAAAATTCAAAAATTTTAATTCTTGGAACTTTCCCGTCGGTGAAGTCCAGGGAAAATGATTTTTATTATGGGCATCCGCAGAATCGTTTCTGGAGGATACTGGCAGGGCTGATGAGTTGTCCCGTTCCTGAAACAGTGGAGGAGAAGAAAAAATTTCTTCTGGAAAAACGCATTGCCATCTGGGATGTAATCGCACAGTGCGATATTATTGGCTCCAGTGACAGTTCCATCCGAAATGTGGTGCCGGCAGATCTGTCTGTGATATTGAAACGGGCGTCCATCAGTAGGATTTATGGGAATGGAGGAAAAGCCTGTGAGCTGTATCAGAAATATTGTTATCATCAGACAGGAAGAGAAATTGTAAAACTGCCTTCGAGCAGTCCGGCAAATGCCGCATGGCAGATGGAACGGCTTTTGGATGCCTGGGGCGTGATAAAAAAGGAATTATAAATAGCATTTTCCATTGGGGTATACCGGGGAAAATGTTATTTTTTTAAAGTTTCCGGATGGAGAGGCGGGAGAAGATGGAGAAAGTAACTTGTCAATAGGAAAGAATTCCTTTATAATAAGCTGTACGGCAGGTTGGCTATGCGGAATTCTTCGGCCTATTGGGGCGAAGCAGCGGTCTGTCTATCTGCGAAATGTGATTTGTGGGAAAAACATAAATGTATTTTGAGAGAAAACAGGAGGAAAGACTTTGAAAAACGAAGTGGTTATTGTACTGGACTTTGGTGGGCAGTATAATCAGTTAGTTGCCAGACGAGTAAGAGAGTGTAATGTCTACTGTGAAATTTACTCTTATAAAACAGATATTGAAAAAATTAAAGCGATGAACCCAAAGGGAATTATTCTTACCGGAGGACCGAACAGTTGTTATGAGCCGGATTCCCCGACATATTCCAGAGAATTATTTGAAATGGGGATTCCTGTGCTGGGGTTGTGCTATGGCGCTCAGCTTATGATGTATATTCTGGGAGGAAAAGTAGAACGTGCCGCTGTACGTGAGTATGGAAAAACGGAGGTGCTGGTTGATAAGCAGGATTCCAGGGTATTTGAAAACATATCGCCAAAAACGATCTGCTGGATGAGTCATTTTGACTATATTTCAAAAGTAGCACCGGGATTTGTGGTATCTGCACATACCGCAGACTGTCCGGTGGCGGCTGCGGAGAAGCCGGATGAAAATCTGTATGCGATTCAGTTCCATCCGGAAGTTCTTCACACGGTGGAAGGGAAGGAAATGCTGCACAATTTTGTATACAATGTGTGCGGCTGTACTGGGGACTGGAAAATGGATTCTTTCGTGGAAAACTCTATTCGGGAGATTCGTAAAAAGGTAGGAAGTGGGAAAGTGCTTTGCGCTCTGTCGGGGGGCGTGGATTCTTCCGTTGCGGCAGTATTGCTTTCGAAAGCAATCGGAGATCAGCTTACCTGCGTATTTGTGGATCACGGTCTCCTTCGTAAGAATGAAGGAGATGAGGTTGAGGCGGTATTTGGAGCGGACGGCGGTTATGATCTGAATTTCATCCGCGCGAATGCGCAGGAGAGATTTTATGAAAAGCTGTCGGGAGTAACAGAGCCTGAGAGAAAGAGAAAAATCATTGGCGAAGAGTTTATCCGCGTGTTTGAGGAAGAGGCAAAGAAAATCGGCGCAGTGGATTTTCTTGTGCAGGGAACGATCTATCCGGATGTGGTAGAAAGTGGTCTGGGCGGCGAATCGGCCGTGATTAAATCTCATCATAACGTGGGAGGGCTGCCGGATTGTGTAGATTTCAAAGAGATTATCGAGCCGTTGCGTGATCTGTTTAAGGATGAAGTGCGCAAGGTGGGGCTGGAGCTTGGTATTCCGGAATATCTGGTATTTCGCCAGCCATTTCCAGGACCAGGACTTGGTATCCGCATCATCGGGGAAGTGACGGCAGAAAAGGTCAGGATCGTCCAGGATGCAGACGCTATTTATCGGGAAGAGATTGCAAATGCTGGATTAGATAAGGGTATTGGCCAGTATTTTGCGGCGCTTACCAACATGCGCTCCGTCGGGGTCATGGGCGATGAGAGAACTTATGATTATGCGATTGCGCTGAGAGCGGTAAACACCGTTGACTTTATGACGGCGGAAGCGGCGGAAGTTCCGTGGGAAGTGTTGAAAAAAGTTACCAGCAGGATTATCAATGAAGTGAATCATGTCAATAGAGTAGTATATGATGTGACTAGTAAGCCGCCAGGGACGATTGAGTTCGAATAGTGAGACTATGAAGAAAAGTCTGTAAATTAGATTCTTCTATGATAATGATGGGTGAA
>CALCMD010000096.1 GCA_937965795.1 uncultured Lachnospiraceae bacterium
GCCATACACTTTCTTCCCTGTGGAATCCAGTTTATAAGCCCGTACTTTTACATAATATTTCCTTCCCGTATGTACTTTCTTTATGATACACCCCATTTTGGAAATTGATTTTTTCTCCGACTTTTTAAACTCCTTATTATCCGCCCATACAAGCTCATAGCCATCCGCCCCGCTTACCTTTTTCCACTTCACTTTTATTTTTCCTGAAATGGTTTTGATTCCTGTCAAATCAGTCTCTTTCACCCTGATTTTCGTCCAATGGGCGTAAAGTGTATGCGCCCGTATCTCTTCCACACGGGAAGCAGAAGTGATCTTATCCCCGCCCTTTTTCCTCGTATACCAGCCGTCAAACTGATAACCTTTCCTTGATACTGTCGGTAATTTCCCATATTTCTTATAGAAAGAAACAACCATATTCTTTTTACTCAGTTCTCTGCCGCCATTCTTAAAAAAAGTAATCTTAATTTTCTCCGGAATTTCACGAAAAGCTATCTTCTTATGCTTTGCATAGGACTGCATCTTCGATCCCCTTTTGGCCCAGATCGTAAGGTTTTTGGAACAATTTCTAAACACATCCCCTGTCATATTATAGTACCAGCCCATACGCTCAACATTACCTAAAAAAATAACGTCCTTCAGTTTTTTGCAATCCTCAAAAGCTGCCCTTTCTATTGTCCCTACACGAGCCGGGATAATTACCTGTCTCAGCTTTTCACATCCACGAAATGCTCCATAAGAAATCCTTTTCAGCTTATCTGGAAATTTCACATAAGTCAGGTTTTCACAATTTTTTAGCACAGCATTTTCTACTGTTTTTAATTCCTTCGGAAATTCTATTCGGGTTAAGCTCTTACATCCTTCAAACACATTGTTTCCTATCTCTTTTATACTCTCTGGCAAATGAATATTCCCCAGTTTTTCGCACCCCGCAAAAGCCAGACTACCGATATTGTTGACCCCTTCCGGAATTTCCACTTCTGTCACTCCGCTCCCCTCAAAAGCTCCATATCCAATTTTTGAAATTTGGGGAAGAACCACTTTTCCCGCACACGTACTTCCATCAATTAATATATCATTCACAATGACAACAGGATTCTCTTTTATTTTTTCATCCAGCCATTTTGTTTTCTTAAAGGTATGATATCCAATATTTTGTAGACTGCTCGGAATTTTAATATAATATAAATTCCGACATCCAAAAAAGGCATTACCTCCAATATATTCCAACCCTTCAGGTAATATTACCTCTTCCAGACCGCTACATCCCTGAAAAGCAGCCGAATAAATTTTTACCAGTTTCCCAGAAAACTTGATCGTTTTTAATCTGATACAGCCGTCAAAGGTAAACCCTTTAATTTCATGCAGGCTCTCCGGAAATTCCATGCTCTCCAGACTTTCGCACCTGGAAAATGCGCCCTCCTGTATATCCGTTACACAATTCGGAATATCTGCTTTTGTCAGACTGACGCAACCGGAGAATGCACAATATCCTATCTCCTTTATTTCCACTGGGAATTCAATGCTGACCAAGCTTGAGCAATTGCAGAATGCAAAATTTCCTATACATGCCACGTCTTCAGGTATTTCTTTTACTGGATCCTCCACAATATACTGTGCTAATGATGTCTCTGATGCAGCATTTTTATCCTCAAAGACTTTTGCTCTACACTCCGGCTCACTTGTTTGCTCTTCACCATTCTTTGCTATTGCTACGCTCACCAAGTTTTCGCATCCATAAAACGCATAATCACGAATGCTTTTTAAGCTTCCTGGCAATATTACGTTTGTTATATTTTTATTACTTCCAAAAGCTTTTTCCCCAATCCTCGCTATGCCTTCCGGAACTACTACAACTTCTTCACTTCCTGTATAAGAAATTAAGGTATCCCCCTGAATTTCAAAATCTCCGTTTCCTTCTGCACAGACTTTCTGTCCTGCCATAAAAAATATGCACACTACTATTATGCTAAGAAAATTCCTTTTTAAATAATACCCGTTTTTATTGTTCATCTTTTCCTCCCTTCCGTCAAAAACAAACTTTTGCAAATTCACAAACTTTTCTATTGTGCGTATAGAAACCCGTCAAATCCTTCGTACCTTACTATACGCCCCATATATCTTTGTACCTGTAGAATCTGTCCGATAAGCCCTTACCCGGACATAAGAATGATGTCTGTTTCCTGTCTTTTGCACCATGAACTGTCTCTTTTTCGTACGCTTCATCACTGGATTTTGAAAATCCCTGTTATCCGCCCAGGAAACTTCGTAGCCCTCCGCATCTGCCACCTTTTTCCACTTCACATTTACTTTCATCGAGGACTTCTTGCTTTGTGTAATTACCGCTTGATCCAGCTTGATTTTCTTCCAGTGCGCATATACCTTATGATTCCTGACTTCTTCCATCAAAGTATCTGCTGTGATCTGCTCACCGCCCTTTTTCATCGTATACCAGCCAGTAAGCGCATAACCTTTTCTCGAAACTTCTGGCATCTTCCCGTATTTTTTACCAAAAGAAATCGTCTGTTTCTTCCGGGCGGCACTCTTTCCGCTTCCTGATACAAAGGTCACTGTCCGTTTCCCCGGCAGCGGCCGAAAAGTATGGGGATTTTTTCTTCCATAAAATTTAACTTCCTTTATATCTTTGCCCCATATAACCAAATCGTCGGGACATCCGCTAAATATATAACCCCAATGCTCTCCATTTTGTCCCCAAGCTGATAATCTATCTGCTCTCCCCAGTAAAACTACTTCCTTTAAGTGTTCACAGTATCCAAAAGCACGATCGCCAATCCATTTTATTTTTTTGGGGAGCTTAATTTTTTTTAATTTTTTGCAGTCAAAAAATGCACCGTTTCCTATTGCTTTGGCATTCTTTGGTAATTTTACACTTTCAAGATTGCTACATTCTTTAAAACAATAGTCAGGGATATTTCCAATTTCCCCCAGAAATTTTACTTCTTTTAAATTCTTACACTTTTCAAATGCCTTCTCCCCTATTTCTGTTACGCTCTCCGGAATCTCCACTGTTTTGAGTCCGCTGCCCCAAAATGCACCTTCACCTATACAAGATACCTTTGGTATTTTTATTTTTCCCGAAAGGATTCTCCCATCCAATAAAATATCATTTACAATAACAAATGGATTTTCCTTTCTCTTCTTTTCCATCCACCCTGTATTTACAAAGGCTCCGCTTCCCATTTTTATCAAAGTTTTCGGAATATAAATTTCCTCCAGCCTTTTACAATTATAAAAGCAATTCTCTCCAATAGATGAAAGTTGCTCCGGGAGATTTATTTTTTTCAGGTTTTCACATCCTTCAAATGCAAAATCAGGAATCTCTCTCCATTGTTTCGGAATCACTACTGTTTCTAAAGAAGTACAGCCCTTAAATGCTCCGTCCAGACAGTATTGCATAGTTTCCGGTATTTCTAAAAATCGAATACTTTTACAATCTTCAAACGTATACTCATCTATATACGAAACTGATCTTGGTATATTGATATTTTCCAATGCTTCACATCTACAAAATGCCTTTCGTTCGATTTTCCTGAGAGTCTCTGGAAGTTCTATTTGCCGCAGATTTTTACAGCCTCCAAAAGCCCCCCAGCCAAGCCTTTCCACTCCTTCCGGTATTACGACTTCTACCAGATTTGTACAGCCGGAAAAAGCAAAATGTCCAATACAATTGACGTCAAACGGTATCTTTTCCGGTGAGGGCAACATCAGACTCACCAGATCATTTCCTATTTTCTGTCCTTCTTCTATCCCAGATGAATTTTCCGCAACCTGTATCTCTGTTCTTTTCTCTAACCCATCTTCCAAAATCCCCTTCTCCTGATTTTCATTTTTTTCCTGTTCCACATCATCTGCCCATCTGACGCATTTCAAGTTCACACAGCCCAAAAAAGCACTGTCCCTTATACTTTTTACACTTTGGGGCAGTATCACTTCCTCCAGGTTACCATTTTCCTCAAAGGCTCTGTCCCCTATCACTTGAATACCGTCTGGTACATATACGACCTTCTCCTCACCTTTATAAGACCGCAAAGTATAGCCACCTTCAAGACTTTCTATTTCGAATATTTTAAGATCTATCTTATCAATATCTATCGTTGGTCTGTTAGCATCTGCCGCATACCCTTTCTGTGGCAGAATAAAACAAAGTCCTGCTATCCCTGCCAGAATTATATATTTCTTCCAACTCGTTCTTCTCTTCATTCCCTTCTTCCCCCTTCGCTTTTTAGAAAATCTCAAATCCAAACTTTCGCGCATTGATTTTGTCTGAACCGCTTTTCCAAAGTTTGTATCTCTCATACTCCAGATACATTTACGCATCCACTGATCTTCGACATAGAAAGAATTTCTGTCATATGTAATGCTAAATTTTTATCTTTCTTATTAGTTATGATTATTTTATCATATTTTTTATTGCAAGTATATAGTTTATTTATATTTT
>CALCMD010000097.1 GCA_937965795.1 uncultured Lachnospiraceae bacterium
ACATATAAACGGATACATACCCTGACAAGCGGGGCAACGGTTTCTTATGAAGATACGACGGTTACGGCAGGAAAAACATACTATTATAAAGTCCGTGCTTATCGAAAACCAAATGGAACTGCCGTATTTTCCGGATATTCCACTATTGTGGGGAAAAAAGCAAAATAAAAGATTGGTTTTGAGAGGAGGATTCTTATGAATCAGAAGAACAGAGTGACATGGTTTCTTTTCAGCATATGCGTCCTGTGTATGCTGTTCGCTGTACCAGCGGCGGCGAAAGGAAAAAAAACAGTGAGTAAAAACGTGCCGAAGAAGATCGTGCTGAACCAGAAGGAAATCCTAATGTATCCGGGGGAAGAGAAAAAGGTGGCTGTCGAGCTGGTAAAGCCGGAAGAAGCATCGCCGGATGTTGCGTGGAAGTCGAAAAAGAAAGCCGTAGCGTCCGTATCGAAAGAAGGAAAAATCCGGGCGAAAAAACCCGGAAAAGTGGTCATCACAGCAGTATCCAAAAAGAATCCGAAGGTGACGGCAGTTGTAAAAGTGAAGGTGAAAAAGAGACCGGAGAAGAGAGAAAAAGAATGTGTTTTTGAAGGGAAAATACATTATTACAATAGCGCGGGCATGAAATTGAATGAATACGCAATGAAAAAATCTCCTGCATTGGTTATTTTCAGGAGCAGAAAAGATATTTTTGCTTATGTGCAGGAAGCGTATGAAGAGTACTATAGTAAAATGCAAAATAAAAGGAAGTATGCGAGTGCCAGGGGACGTTATGAGAGCAGAAGAAGGGCGTTGCATGGCATGGGAAGTGGTTTTATGCGGGAGTATCTGACAATGGATTTCGAGAAAGAAAGTCTTGTGGTTTTCTTTGACCGTGGTTGTGATGTGGTATCTTTGCAGACGAAGTTTGATGAGACAGGTAAGCTTCGGGCGACTGCGAAGTTTCGGTATCATCCTCCACGACAGGAGAAACCGGGGATGCTTCGACCGGGTGTTACAGATGTTTTTGCTACAGCCCTGAAACTCCGCAGAGAGGACGAAGCAATGATTGATTATTATGAGTTCGAGAGAGAGGAAGCACCGCAGGCAAACCAGTAAAGAGCATGGTGGTAGTGGAACACAGGGAGGCTGTGACTGAAAAGGAGTCACAGTCTCCCTGTATTTTATAAAAAACGGTTTTTCAAGAGTCTTATAACTCATCTGATCTCCCAGCGACCGGAAGCGCCGCAGGGCAGTACCAGTCCATTGGACGACACAGGCAGTCCCACTTCCTGGGAATCCACCGTTCCGTGAAAAGTCTTTAATTCCGTGGCGAGCATATAGGTCAGCACCGCCGGGGCAAGCCCTGTGGTGTAGGAGTTCACCAGGAAAAACAGAGGATTGTCGCTCAAAAGCTTTGCACAGAGCTTGATCAGAGGATGAATCGCTTCCTCGATTTTCCAGATTTCGCCCTTCGGGCCTCTGCCGTAGGAAGGAGGGTCCATGATGATGGCGTCATAGTGATTCCCGCGGCGAATCTCTCGCTCTACGAATTTCACACAGTCATCCACGATCCAGCGAATCGGAGCGTCCGCAAGTCCTGACGAGCGGGCGTTTTCTTTCGCCCATCCCACCATGCCCTTCGAGGCGTCGACATGGGTCACGCTTGCGCCGGCAGCGGCAGCGGCGAGTGTGGCGCCGCCTGTATAAGCAAAGAGATTTAAGACCTTAACAGGCCGTCCGGCGTTTCGTATCTTTTCCGAAAACCAGTCCCAGTTTGCCGCCTGCTCCGGGAAGAGTCCTGTGTGCTTGAAGCTAAAAGGCTTCAGGTTGAACGTAAGGCTTCGATATTGAATCGTCCACTGCTGCGGCAGGTTGAAAAATTCCCATTCGCCGCCGCCTTTTTTGCTGCGGTGGTAATGGCCGTTCATTTTTTTCCAGCCCCGATGAATCTTTGGCGTATCCCAGATGACCTGCGGGTCCGGACGTACCAGAAGATAATCGCCCCAGCGTTCCAGCTTTTCGCCGCAGGACGTATCAATGACTTCATAATCTTTCCAATGATCTGCTATCCACATAATAAAATTCCTTTCTGTCAGGGGCGAAAAGCCCGGTGCTCGTCCTGCTCCAGGGAGCGGAACCAGTAAGTATAAAAATCTTCAAATCCGAGGGAAATGTATAAATTTTTGGCTGCTGTATTTCCTGCCTTTACCTGTAGGTAGGCTCTTTTCGCCCCTTTCTCCCGTGCTTTGGACAAGATCGCCCGGCAGATAGAACGGGCAAAATGGCGTCTGCGAAAAGACGCGTCCACATAGATGGCATAAAGTCCGACATGCTCTCTGTCCAGAATCCCAAGTCCGGAAGCCACCATGCGCCCGTCTGCGGTAATGGACGCGGCAATCGTTTCCTTTGGAATCGCATGAAACATGGAAGGAACGATGCGGCGGAGCGTAGCGTCCGCAGTGCCGTTCAGCCGGAATAAAGAAGAAATCCAGTTGTCGGAAATCCGGTTCTCAAGCTGTACCGGAGAATCCTCCGGGGATTCGTCAAAAGAAGAAAAAGCCTCTTCAGAAAGAGTCATGACTTCCGTGACATGGCGAATCTGGTATCCTCTTCTTTCAAGCAGCGCATCGAAAGAGGGAGCCAGGAGAGGATTGATCTTGAAATTCGTCGGCGTATGAAAGTCCGCGTAGACCTTTTCACAGTAGGCGATTTTCTCTTCGACCAGGAGCAGTGAGTTTCCCACCTGTTCCACGCTGTTCGTCCGGTAAGTATAGTTATGGGAAAAACGAATGAGCCAGCCATCGTACAGCTCGATTTTATGGGATGGCCACGCATTCAGAGAAATTTCTTCGATTAATTTCATGTACGCTTCCTTTGTCATGGCGGTTCCTTTCTACAGGCAGAGTATTTTCCAGCCCATTATAAGCCAAAGCGCGACTTTATTCAATGAAAAACTTGACCTTACCGTAGCGGTCTGCTACAGTAAGGTTACTGTTCATTACATTCTCAGTAACTTTCGCAAATCCATTTAAAATTCGCTTTGCGAATGGGATTTGCTCACTCCTGAATCACTTTCTTACGGACTTTGCAGTAAATGCAAAGCCCTGTCTGAACAGTAACACAGTAATTACAGTTAAAAACAGAGGAGGCATTTATTATGAAACTGGGATTTATCGGGTGCGGAAATATGGCGGGCGCCATGCTTGGCGGTATTTTAAAGAAGCATTTGATGGAAAAAGAGGACGTCATTGCTTCCACCGCCAGAGCGGAAAGCCTGAAAAAAGTAAAAGAGACGTATGGAATCTGCACGACGCTGGATAACCGGGAGGTGGCGGAAAAATCAGAAATTATCATTCTTGCAGTCAAGCCGCAGTATTATGCGGAGGTGATAGAGGAGATCAGGGACTGTGTGGCTGAAGGGAAGATTCTGGTATCCATTGCTCCGGGGAAGAGCCTGGACTGGTTGGAAGGCTGCTTTGGAAAGCCTTTAAAAATCGTGCGTTGTATGCCGAATACCCCGGCATTGGTGGGAGAAGGCATCACCGGCGTGTGCCGGAACAGACAGGTGACAGAGGAAGAGCTGGAAAAAGTGTGCGGGATTCTCAAAAGCTGCGGCGAGGTGGAGGTTTTGAATGAGAATCTCATGGACGTGGTGGTTTCTGTCAGCGGAAGCTCCCCGGCGTATGTATTTTTATTCATTGAGGCGATGGCGGATGCGGCGGTGGCAGACGGTATGCCCCGCGCACAGGCATATAAATTCGCTTCTCAGGCAATACTGGGAAGTGCAAAGATGGCGCTGGAAACAGGAAAGCATCCCGGCGAATTGAAGGATATGGTCTGTTCTCCGGCGGGAACCACAATCGAGGCTGTCCGTGTTCTGGAGGAAAAGGGATTTCGCAGCGCTGTCATTGAGGCTATGAAAGCCTGCGTCAGAAAGGCAAAAGGGATATAAGGAGACAAAGTATGGTACGTGAAAATTCATGGAAAAAGTATGAGGGTGAAAAGCGGCAGGAGGTATTCGGCTTTTCAGAGGGTTACAAAGCGTTTCTGTCAAAATGCAAAACGGAGCGCGAGTGTGCCGGCGAGGTGATTCGTCAGGCAAAAGAGCATGGTTATGAAGATTTGAAGGAGGTCATTTCCTCCGGGCGTGCTCTGAAAGCGGGAGATAAGGTATATGCGGCAGGTATGGGGAAAACGGTGGCGCTCTTTCACATCGGTGAGGAGCCGATGGAAAAAGGGATGAATATTCTGGGAGCCCACATTGATTCTCCGAGGCTGGATCTGAAACAGAATCCTCTGTATGAGGATACAGATCTGGCGATGCTGGAAACGCATTATTATGGAGGGGTGAAGAAATACCAGTGGGTAGCGCTGCCGCTCGCCCTGCACGGCGTGGTGGTGAAAAAGGACGGCACAGCAGTCGGGGTGTCTGTCGGAGAAGAAGCAGGAGAACCGGTCTTTGGCGTGTCTGACCTTCTCATTCATCTGTCCGGCACACAGCTTGAAAAGAAGGCGAATAAAGTCATCGAAGGCGAGGATATGAACATCCTGATTGGAAGCATCCCGATGGAGGGAGAGGAAAAGGAGCCGGTGAAAAAGCAGATCTTAAAGCTTCTGGAGGAAAAGTACGGCATAGACGAGGAAGATTTCGCTTCCGCGGAGCTGGAGGCAGTTCCGGCAGGAGGGGCGAGGGATTACGGTCTGGACCGAAGCATGATTATGTCTTATGGGCATGACGACAGGGTGTGTGCGTATCCGTCCTATAGGGCCATGTTTGCGCTGGAGTCTGTAAAACGCACCTGCGTGTGCATTTTGGCGGACAAAGAAGAAATCGGCAGCGTGGGAGCCACCGGAATGCACTCGCGTTTTTTTGAAAACACGGCCGCGGAGGTCATGAACTGCGCCGGGCAGTACAGTGAGCTTGCGCTGCGCCGGGCATTGGCGAATTCCAAAATGCTTTCTTCAGATGTGAGCGCGGCATTTGACCCGAATTATCCGAGTGTCATGGAGAAAAATAATTGCGCCTACTTTGGAAAAGGCGTGACGATTAACAAATATACCGGTTCCAGAGGAAAATCCGGGTCGAATGACGCGAATGCGGAATATATGGCGGCCATCCGGAAGGTATTCGATGAGCATGAAGTATCCTGGCAGACCTCCGAACTCGGAAAGGTGGACCAGGGCGGCGGCGGTACGATTGCGTATATCCTGGCAAACTATGGGATGGAAGTCATTGACAGCGGCGTGGCGGTACTGAACATGCACGCGCCGTGGGAGATCGTCAGCAAGGTAGACGTGTACGAGGCATACCGGGGGTATGTGGCATTTTTGGAGCATATGGGTGAAGTTTAGGTCAATTTATTCTTGACGTTATCACTATAGTTTGCTAAAGTGTAAGGTATTAGTGCCCGTGAAGTGATAAGGAAGCTAAAATACAAAAAGGACAAGAGGAGAAAAATATGGGAACAAATACGATATGGTTTCTTCTGGCATTTGCGGCGTATTTGCTGATGATGCTGGGAATCGGTGCATTTTATATGAAAAAAAATAAAGATGCCGACGATTATTTTTTAGGCGGCCGGGGCTTAGGCGGCTGGGTAGCGGCGCTTTCCGCGCAGGCGTCCGATATGAGCGGCTGGCTTTTGATGGGGCTGCCGGGTTCAGTCTATGCGCTTGGAACAGGACAGGCATGGATTGCGGTGGGATTGTTTATCGGAACAGCCCTGAACTGGATCTGCATTTCCAGAAGGCTCCGCCGTTACACGATCCGGGCCAACAATTCGGTGACTTTTCCGGAATACCTGGAGAACCGCTTTCATGATAAGAAGAAGGTGCTCCTGCTGATCTCTTCGATTGTCATCGTGATCTTTTTCCTGGTGTATACTGCGTCCGCACTGGCGGCGGGAGGAAAACTGTTTGCCAGCGTATTCGGTATGGATTATACCGTGGCGCTGACCATCGGAGCTGTTGTGATCCTTGCCTACACGTTCATGGGCGGATTCATGGCGGTATGCACCACGGACTTTATACAGGGAAGCCTGATGCTGGTGGGACTTCTGGTGGTTCCTATCCTGGCATATGCGGTGATGGGCGGTGAGAACCTGATGGCAAATCTGACGGCCAGTGATGTTCCGGGCGGCGTAGACGGATACCTCAATATGTTCAGCAATGGGGAGCGTCCTTACAATGCCGTGGAGATCATTTCACAGCTTGGATGGGGACTGGGATACTGCGGGATGCCTCATGTACTTACCAGATTTATGGCTGTGAAGAATGAGAAAGAGCTGAAAAAATCCAAGGTGATCGGTATCGTATGGGTGGCGATTTCTCTGGGCATGGCGGTAGCAATCGGCGTGATCGGGCGTGCATATCTGTTCCCGACGATTCTGGGAGAGGGCGCGGTATCCACAGAGAACGTATTTATTGAAATGATCACACAGCTCTTTACAAAGGATCTGGCATTGCCGTTTGTCGGCGGAATCTTCCTCTGCGGTATTCTGGCGGCGATCATGTCGACGGCGGATTCCCAGCTTCTGATTACGGCGTCCTCCGCATCAAAGGACATCTATCAGGGCGTGCTCAATCCGAAGGCCGATGACAAAAAGGTACTGACGATCAGCCGCGTCACCGTTATCGCAGTGGCCGTTCTGGCATATATCATCGCCCTTGACCCGAACAGCAGCATCATGGGACTGGTATCAAATGCCTGGGCAGGATTGGGCGCCGCGTTTGGCCCGACGGTCGTTCTTTCCCTGTTCTGGAAGAGAACGAATCTGGCAGGAGCCGTGGCGGGAATCATATCCGGCGGTCTTACCGTTATCATCTGGGATTACATACCGCTTGCGGGCGGACAGACGCTCGGAACCGTGACAGGGCTTTATTCCCTGGTCGTGGGCTTCGCAATCAGCCTGGCGCTGATCGTGATCGTCAGCATGTGTACCAAAGCGCCGGATGCAGAGATGCTCCGTGAATTCGAGGATGTAGCCTCAGGAAACGTGGCGGAATAAAGAACGGAGTGTACTGAAAAAAAAACAATTTTAACAAAAATATTTTCTGAAAACCCTTGCAAACGCAGGGGTTTTCCTATATAATCAAAGCGTTGTGACCTTGATAGCGTAGAAGCGTGAGGTTGCTGCGGCTGGAAAAACCGCAGGTTTTCCGTGGAGCGAATGTCAAGTTATGAAACTGGCGACAAGTCACTGTACAATATAACTGCCCGGCAAAGCCCGGGAACAACGTGTGATCACTTATGATACACACGGGAGAGTGTGCAGTCACCGCTTGTCGTACTGAAATCAAGTGCGAATAGGAGGCGACTTTTTTTATGGCAAGTCAAGTAATGCGTATCACATTGAAAGCATATGATCATCAGTTGGTTGATGCATCTGCGAAAAAAATCATCGAAACTGTAAAGAAAACCGGATCTAAGGTGAGCGGACCAGTACCGCTTCCGACTAAGAAAGAGGTAGTTACCATTCTTAGGGCTGTGCATAAGTACAAAGATTCCAGAGAGCAGTTCGAGCAGAGAACTCATAAGAGACTGATTGACATCATTGCTCCAACCCAGAAGACGGTTGACGCACTGTCAAGACTGGAAATGCCGGCTGGTGTCTACATCGACATCAAAATGAAGAACAAATAACATAGTAACAATGGAAATTATCCTAAAAAGTTGATATAGAAGTAACATAAATATTCAGAATGTTCCACTTATATTGACTGTTTGACTAGGATGATTTGGCGTGCTGGATTTCACTTGCTTGCAAGGGTGAAATACAAGCGCCAGCGAGAAAATGAAATTTTCGAGCGGGCCAAATCCGCTGTAGAAAAACAGGAGGTAAATCAATGAAGAAAGCGATTTTAGCTACAAAAGTCGGAATGACTCAAATCTTCAACGAGGATGGAGTGTTAACTCCGGTAACCGTACTACAGGCCGGACCTTGTGTGGTGACACAGGTAAAGACTGTGGAAAACGATGGTTACAGCGCAGTTCAGGTGGGTTTTGTTGACAAGAGAGAGAAGCTTGTGAACAAGCCGATGCAGGGACAGTTCAAGAAGGCTGGAGTTTCTTACAAGAGATATGTAAGAGAGTTCAAGTTCGAAAACGCTGAGGAATACGCAGTGGCACAGGAGATCAAAGCAGACGTTTTTGCAGCAGGCGATAAGATCGACGTGACAGCAGTGTCAAAAGGAAAAGGATTCCAGGGCGCCATCAAGAGACATGGACAGTCCAGAGGACCTATGGCTCATGGTTCCAAGTTCCACCGTCATGCAGGTTCCAACGGCGCATGTTCTGATCCGAGCAAGGTATTCAAAGGAAAAGGAATGCCTGGACACATGGGCAGCAAAAAGGTTACCGTGCAGAATCTGGTGATCGTAAGAGTAGATGCTGAGAACAATCTTCTCTTAGTAAAAGGCGCAGTACCAGGACCTAAGAAATCTTTAGTAACGATTAAAGAAACCGTAAAGTCTGGTAAATAGGATTTTGTGAAAGGAGGAACATACAGATGGCAAACGTATCTGTTTACAATATGGAAGGCAAGGAAGTTGGCACAATCGAGCTGAACGACGCTGTATTCGGTGTGGAAGTCAATGAGCATCTGGTACACATGGCAGTTGTAAGCCAGCTTGCAAACAAGCGTCAGGGAACACAGAAAGCAAAGACACGTTCTGAAGTTTCCGGCGGCGGAAGAAAACCGTGGAGACAGAAAGGAACCGGTCATGCGAGACAGGGTTCAACAAGAGCTCCGCAGTGGACGGGCGGCGGAACCGTATTCGCTCCGGTTCCAAGAGACTACTCTTTCAGACTGAACAAAAAGGAGAGGAGATTCGCTCTGAAATCTGTTCTTACTTCAAGAGTTCAGGAGAATAAACTGTTCGTTCTTGACGAGCTGACACTGGCAGAGATTAAGACAAAGGCAATCAAAAACATGCTGAACGGCTTAAATGTTGAGAAAGCGCTGGTGGTTACAAAGGATGTGGATCAGAAGGTAGTATTATCTGCAAGAAACCTTCCGGATGTAAAAACAGCTCAGGTGAACACAATCAATGTATATGATATCTTAAAATATAACACAGTCGTTCTTACAAAAGACGCTGTGGCAGCAATCGAGGAGGTGTACGCATAATGGCAGCAATTCAGTACTATGACGTAATCCTTAAACCGGTTGTTACCGAGAAGAGCATGAACGCTATGGCTGACAAGAAATATACCTTCTTAGTACACCCGGAAGCAACAAAGAGCCAGATCAAAGAAGCTGTTGAGAAAATGTTCGAAGGCACGAAAGTAAAAAGCGTGAATACCATGAACCTTGACGGCAAGACAAAGAGACGTGGCATGACATACGGAAAGACAGCAAAGACAAAGAAAGCCATCGTAGCTCTGACAGCGGAAAGCAAAGAAATCGAGATTTTCGAGGGACTGTAAGACTTTTCTGAACTCATACGCAAACAAAGCGTGATAATAAATTTTGAAACGCCCTTCGGGCATCGGAACATGCCGTTCGGCAAGGGCATTGAAAGGAGAAAAGAACATGGGAATTAAGACCTATAACCCATATACACCTTCCAGAAGACAGATGACTGGTTCTGATTTTTCAGAGATCACAAAGACTGTACCGGAGAAGAGCCTGCTGGTATCTCTCCAGAAGAATTCTGGTCGTAACAATCAGGGTAAAATTACAGTAAGACATCGTGGAGGCGGCTCCAGAAGAAAATACAGACTGGTGGATTTCAAGAGAAAGAAAGATGGAATCCCGGCAAAGGTAATCGGTATCGAGTACGATCCGAACAGAACAGCAAATATTGCGCTGATCTGCTATGCAGACGGCGAGAAGGCATATATCCTGGCTCCGGCGGGATTAAAGGTTGGAATGCAGGTTATGAACGGACCGGAAGCGGAAGTAAGAGTCGGTAACTGCCTGCCTCTGTCAGAGATTCCTGTCGGTACACTGATCCATAACATCGAGCTGTATCCGGGCAAGGGCGGACAGATGGTTCGTTCCGCAGGAAACGCCGCACAGCTTATGGCAAAAGAAGGAAAATACGCTACCCTTCGTCTTCCATCCGGAGAGATGAGAATGGTTCCGATCGTATGCCGCGCAACCATTGGTACGGTAGGAAACGGAGAGCACAGCCTGATCAATATCGGTAAAGCCGGAAGAAAACGCCATATGGGTATCAGACCTACTGTCCGCGGTTCTGTTATGAACCCGAACGACCATCCACACGGTGGTGGTGAAGGTAAGACAGGTATCGGCCGTCCGGGTCCATGTACACCGTGGGGCAAACCTGCACTTGGCTTGAAGACAAGAAAGAAAAACAAACAGTCTAACAAGCTTATCGTAAGAAGACGTGACGGTAAGGCGCTGAATAACTAATCAAAATAATAAGAGATTATAAGGAGGTTAGAACCTATGGCTCGCTCACTGAAAAAAGGACCATTTGCAGATGAAAGCTTACTTAAAAAAGTAGACGCTATGAACGCAGCAGGTGAAAAGCAGGTGATTAAGACCTGGTCCCGCCGTTCTACAATCTTCCCACAGATGGTTGGACATACAATCGCAGTCCATGACGGCAGAAAACATGTGCCTGTATATATTACAGAAGATATGGTTGGACACAAGCTTGGAGAGTTCGTCGCAACCAGAACTTACAGAGGACATGGAAAAGATGAGAAAAAATCTGGCGTTCGCAGATAAACAGTAACGGCAAGCACCCTCCGGGGTGCCCCATGATGCCCTGGGCAGATGGGCAAATGTACGAAAAAAGGAGGTTTCATCATGGCAAAAGGACATAGATCCCAAATAAAAAGAGAGAGAAATGCGCAGAAGGACACCAGACCGTCAGCGAAGTTATCTTACGCTAGAGTCTCTGTTCAGAAGGCATGCTTCGTTTTAGATGCCATTAGAGGTAAAGATGTACAGACAGCGCTTGGTATTGTAACTTACAATCCGAGATATGCTTCTGAGTTAATCGCAAAATTATTAAAGTCAGCGATTGCAAACGCTGAAAACAACAACGGAATGGATGCTTCAAATCTTTATGTAGAAGAGTGTTATGCAAACAAAGGACCTACAATGAAGAGAATCAGACCGAGGGCACAGGGCAGGGCTTACAGAATTGAGAAGAGAATGAGCCACATCACCATCGTGCTGAATGAAAGATAGGAGGTAAAGCATGGGACAGAAAGTTAATCCACACGGCCTGAGAGTCGGCGTTATTAAAGACTGGGATTCAAAATGGTATGCTGAAGGCTCTTTCGCTGATTTCCTGGTAGAGGACTACAATATCAGAACATACCTGAAGAAAAAATTATACAGTGCCGGAGTTTCCAAAATTGAAATCGAGAGAGCTTCCGACAGAGTAAAGGTTATCATTTACACTGCAAAACCGGGCGTGGTAATCGGTAAAGGCGGCGCTGAGATCGAAAAAGTAAAAGCAGAAGTTCAGAAATTCACAGACAAGAAACTGATCGTGGATATTAAGGAAGTAAAGAGACCGGACAGAGACGCTCAGCTTGTGGCAGAGAATATTGCCCTTCAGCTTGAGAACCGTATTTCTTTCCGCCGTGCTATGAAGTCTACGATGGGACGTTCCATGAAGGCAGGCGTAAAGGGTATTAAGACTGCTGTTTCCGGACGTCTTGGCGGTGCGGATATGGCTCGTACAGAGTTCTACAGCGAGGGAACAATTCCTCTTCAGACTCTGCGTGCAGACATTGATTATGGTTTCGCAGAAGCAGACACCACATATGGAAAGATTGGCGTAAAAGTATGGATCTATAAAGGAGAAGTACTTCCAACGAAAGGACCAAAGGAAGGGAGCGATAAATAATGTTAATGCCAAAAAGAGTTAAACGTCGTAAACAGTTCCGTGGCTCCATGAGAGGAAAAGCCCTTAGAGGTAATCAGATCAATTATGGTGAATTCGGTCTTGTTGCTACCGAGCCTTGCTGGATCAGATCTAATCAGATCGAGGCAGCCCGTGTTGCTATGACCCGTTATATCAAACGTGGTGGTAAGGTTTGGATCAAGATTTTCCCAGATAAACCAGTAACAGCAAAACCAGCAGAAACTCG
>CALCMD010000098.1 GCA_937965795.1 uncultured Lachnospiraceae bacterium
AGACAGACAGGATAATTCTGTCCTTTTATGCTGCCTTTTCCCATATTGTAAAAGAGAGACCGTTGACTGCGGGCGTATTATGCCTGTGCAGCCAGCGGTCTTTTTTGGCTTTTATACAGAAAAGAGGAAGAAGGGAGGAGCGCACATATGCGGGCAGTGTTTTACACGGAATCCATGGAAGAATACCAGATGCTGTCGGGAAAGCTGCTGGAGGAGATACCGGATGCAGAGCTTTATTATATGGAACAGGATGGGTATTTCCACTTTTGGGACAGTGATATGATCGTGGTTGCACTGGACGGTGCACGGGGGATGGAAACCGTACTGGAGTGCAGCAGCCGCTATCCGCAGGCAATGATTGTGTGGGTGACAGACGATGAATATTTTGCAAGAATGGCGATCCGCCGCCACATCTTTGACTTTATTCCCCGACCGCTTTCGGAGGAAAGGTTTTTGGAGACGGTGAGGAACGCGGCGATGCAGTGGGAATGGAAATCGGGGCGCAGACCCCTTCTGGAACAGGAGTGATACAGGGATGAGAACGATAAAACAGAAATTACAGAAATTATCTGCGTGGGTGCTTGCTGCAGCCCTGCTGGGGAGCAGCTTTGACGGCTTCCTGTCGGCGGAAGCGGCGGCAGCCAGTGAAAATAATGCTGCAATTCTTTCATTTTCTGAACTTTCGGAGGATGTAAAAGAGCAGACGTTAAAAACAGGGGCGGCAGAATCGGAAATCCGTCTGCCGGATGAGCTTGGGGTTACGGTGGAGCTTCCGGATGCAGGAAACTCTGGAGGAGAGGACGAAACGGATACCAACGCCGCAGAGCCGGAGACGCAGCAGAAAACAGAGCCAGAGACACAGTCGGAACAAACAGAGCCGGAACCGGAACAGACAGAGCCGCAGAGCAATGGGCAGCCGACGAATCAGACCCCGGATGAAGTAGGGGGAGAGGAACAGACGGATACCGGCGTTACAGTGACGGAAACGCAGGAATCTGTGCAGGCTGATACGACAGAAGAAATACCGCCGGAGACAGTGCCGGAACAGGTGGAGACACAGGGAGAGAGCCAAAGCAAAGAGCCGGCCGCCGAAGTGCAGAACCAGCCGGAAACATATCCGGAAGTTATTTCGGAGCCGGAAGAGGCAATACAGGAACAGTCGGCAGGCAACATGCCGGATGCGACGGCGCCGCAAACTGTGCCGGAAGAGAAAACCCAGGAAACGGAAAACACACAGGCGGAAGAAGAGGACGGTATCCTGATGTCTTTGCTGGATGCGGTATTCCCGTCCATGACTGTTCATGCGGCGGAGCAGCAGAACAGCCAGACGGTTACTTTGACAGGCATTACATGGAAGATAGATGAAAACCAGAGCAGCAGTGGAACCTTCCAGTCCGAAAAGGCGGCTGAATACGTTTATGTTCCGGAACTGCCAGGAACGGTAACGATAGATGATATAGATTACACGCTGGAGCTTGGAGAAAGCGTACAACTGCCGAAGATTACGGTTACGGTTGCAGAAAAAACAGACGGATATGGAACAGTGATTTATGAAGGTACAACCGGAGACTGTACATGGACGCTGTACGATACAGACGGGGATAGTACAGAAGACCTGCTGGTAATCGGGGGAACCGGAGCGATGCCGGATTACTCTTCTTTGGCAGATAGACCCTGGAACGACTACTGGAAAAACATAAAAAAAGTAGTTGTAGAAGAAGGGATAACAGCTTTAGGGAATTCCGCATTTAGATCTTGTTCCAATCTGGAAGAGGCAGCACTTCCCTCCACGCTGGGGAAGATTGGAACCAGTGCTTTCTATAGTTGTACAAGTTTGGATACATTGGTCATTCCTTACGGTCTCACCGAAATAGGAGAAAATTCTTTTGGAAACTGCAGCAGTCTGAAATCTATTACGCTTCCGGATACGTTAAAAAATATCGGGGAGTATGCATTTTACTGTTGCGGGCTGGTGGAGATTGAAATACCGGAAGGTGTGGAAACGATAGATTATAGAACATTTTGCGAGTGCGATTCCTTACAGAGCGTAATTTTGCCGGATACACTGATAAGCATTGGAGAGGATGCATTCTATCATGACTCCAATCTGACTATTATCGTTCCGGAGGGCGTCCAGACAATCGGAAACGATGCTTTTTCTAAGGCAAAGGCGGTTTATAACCTGTCTGACTGTGCCGTAACCGGCAGCAATATTTCTAAGAAGGTGAACTGTGACAAGATCACGCTTGTGGAGAACGGGAAATCCAGTGAGCAGCGCGTGCTCCCTGCAGACTGTGTAGCGGGAAGCCGATATGCAGGTACGAAATATGACGCTTCTTGCTATTACTCTTCCGGTGAGGGGAATACCGCCTGGTATGTGAAAAACGGCGATACCTATGAAAAAGTTACATCAGGAACCAGCTTCCAGAATACACCGACCTTCTATTATGCGAAGGCATTTGATGATACGACGGTGGAGGCAGAGGCAGCGGGAGAATCCGGGGATTCCTATACGCTGGTGGTGAAAGATAAGGAAACAGGGGAAATACTGACAGAGGGGACGCATTACACACAGAAAATGACAGGTTCCACAGACTGGGTGGAAACAGATACCGGTTCCCTTGCAAAAACAGTAACGGTAACCATAACGGGAATTGCCGGAGGCGGTTATGTGGGAACAATGGAAACTACATTCCAGATCAGTGCGGAGGCAGAAGCAAGCGTAACGGCGGATGGGAGTACAAAGAAGTATCCTACTTTTGAGGACGCATGGAAAGCGGCGCAGGGAAAGACGGCTGAGGTAACACTGCTGGCAGATGTGGAAGTCAGTGAAACGCTTACAGTAACGTCTGGCAGTAATATTACCTTAAAGAGCGAAAAGGATAGCAACTATACCATCTCCGGAAATGTCTTTAATGCATCAAGCGGATTGATCAATATTGCTTCCGGGGGAACCCTTACGCTGGAGAGCGGAACCGTTGAAAATGGAGCGGGCGGAAACAATGCCATTGCAGTAAATGGCGGGCACTTTGTCCTGAAGGGCGGAACTGCTGCGGCAACGGCGGACGGACATTCCGGCGTCTGCGTGTACAACAGGGGAACGGCGGAGATCCAGTCAGGGAACGTAAGTGGGGATATCGGTGTGGCGGCGGCTTCCGATGGAAGCACCATCGCTATTTCGGACGGAAACATCAGCGGCAGGGCAAGCGGCGTGTATGTCAGCGGTTCCGGGGCAAAGATCACGATCACAGGAGGCAGCATCAGCGCTTCCAATACAAAAGGGGAAAACGGTGCAGACGGCACGGCACTCAGAATCCAGAGTTCTGGTAGTGCGCTCCTTTCCGGAGGAAGTTACAGCGGTGCATATGGCATCCTGATTGATAGCGGAAACTCTATTACGCTGAAAGAGCTTTTAAATGTAGGCGGGGACCTGAAGTATGCTTATTATTCCAATGGGGTGCTGGTTACGGAAGGTCTGGACGGTAAAGCACTGACTGGTCCGCTGACTGTAGAAAAATGCGGACACAGTTACAAAACCTGGACAGATAAAGAAGATGGAGAAAACCACATCGGAACATGCGTGGTATGTGGGCATGAAGAAACAAAACCCCATGACTGGGATACAGACGGAAGCTGTAAAGCAGAAGGCTGTACTGCACAGGCGGAAGCCAGCGTAACTGTGAATGATGGGGAACCGGCATATTATCTCACCATCGAAGAGGCATGGAAGGCGGCGAAAAATATGACTGGGACAGCGACTGTTACCCTGTTGGCAGATGCAGTGGTTACAAGTTCGCTAACTGTGGAGGATAACGAGGAGATTATTTTTACAGGCAAAAGCGCGGATGGTGCTGTTCATACGCTTTCCAGCGACATGTTGTATTACCAGGGGGTGATTGCTGTCAATGGAGGCAGTTTTATCATGAAAGACGGCTCCATCGTCGGTACTTATTGGGCGTTGGTTGCAGAGGCTGGATCGGTAACGATTGATGGAGGAATCATCAACGCTGGCATTGGTTATGGGTTGATGGTGTATAAGGATGCTCCGGTGACTGTCACACTAAGCGGCGGAACCTATATCGGAGGTAATGGAGGTAATTACGCTGTGGGAGGCAGCGGTTCAGTTGGAAATTATCTGGCGAATGGCTATGCTTATAAACAAGGTGGCACATGGGTAAATGACACAACAGTTACCGAACTGACCGGTACTGTCACCGTAGAAAAAGCCCCAATCCAGAGCGTGAGCATTTCACCGACCACGACTACGATGACCTACGGTGATATGGCACCCACCCTGACAGCTACTGTAACACAGCCGGATGACAGCACCAATGACGTTACTTATCAGTGGTATCTTGATGGGGTGAAGATTGACGAGGCAACAGGGGAGACCTACACTCCTGATAAGCTGGATGCAGGCGAGTACGCATACACATACACATGCACCGCCACTGTAGACGGGTATTTCCTTACTAGCACAGCAACCACGGTAAAAGTGGAGCAGAGAGAACTGGAGTTGGCCATCATCGGAGAAACTACAAAAACCTATGACGAAACGACGAATGCTCCGGCAGGTCTTTCTATTGAAATTAGGAACATTGTTTCCGGGGATGATGTGACTGTAGCGGCGGAGTCTTACACCTATAACAGCGCCAATGTGAAGGAAGCGAAAACTATCACTGCCAATGGTGTGACCCTGAGCGGGGACGATGCTAGTAACTATAAGCTGCCGGAGGGTTCTGTCACCATAGATGGAACAATCACGAAGGCTACCCCCGTTATTACTTTCTGGGATTCTTCCATTACGAAAACCTATTCGGGCGAAGCATTGAACTATCAGTTTAAAGACCGCATAACCGTGGATGGTGCGTCGATTGAAGATATTGATTTCTCATGGAAGGATTCTGCGGGTAACCTTCTTGATTCTGCTCCCGTTGATGCAGGAACCTATACTATAATTGCTACGATTGCAGAAACAGATAACACAGCGGAAGCCACGAATAGCATACAAGTATATATATTGACTAGAACTGTGTACGATCCCACCATCACGTTGGAGAAGGACAGCTATGAATACGATGGCACGGAGAAGAAACCCGAAGTCACAGTCATGTACGGCGATATGATAATTGACGCCAAGGAGTACACCGTTACCTATGCCAATAACACGGATGTCGGTACTGCTATTGTGACCATCACAGACGAGGAAGGCGGCAACTATGAGGTCAGCGGTTCTACTACGTTTGAGATCACCAAGTCCGATCTGTCCACCGCCACCGTGACGCTGGAGCAAACCAGTTTCACCTACGACGGTACCGCCAGGACTCCCGGCGTTACCGTGGTCAAGAACGGGAGAACGCTTGAAAAGGACACGGATTATACCGTGACTTATGAGAATAATGTGGATGTCGGCACTGCCTCTGTGACCATCACGGCAGTGGAGAACGGCAGTTACGAGGGCTCCCAGACTGTCACTTTTAAGATAAGGCCGGTGGAGGAGGTCATCTCCGTGGAGGTTTCCTGGGATGCGCTGGAATACACCTATACAGACGGCGCATGGAATCCGGACACCTACACCCATGAGGAAGGTAAGTGGACGGCGGACAATGGAGGAGACTCCATCACAGTCAAAAACACAGGCAGCGTGGATACCATGGTTTCTTATCTGTACAGCCCGTCTGTTACGACGGTATCCGGCAGATTTTCCGGCGATGACGGGAACTTTATCGATGCGCCTGTAGCTCTGCCCAGGGGAGAAGAAAAGAAAGCGTACCTGGCGCTGGCGGGCAGACCGTCTTCTGATTTTACGGCCGGGATGCTCGGCACGGTCACAGTCACGATAGGAGGTGAGGAATGATGCAGAATGCAAACCGGGAAAACGGGAACAGGAGCAAGATTCTGATCCTGCTTCTCCTGCTCATCACGGTCATCGCTGTCGGTGTGACCATATGGGCGCTGTTCTTCCGGGATACGGCTCCGGCACTTACGCCGGACTATGCGCCCCAGCAGGAAGAAACGAACGCAG
>CALCMD010000099.1 GCA_937965795.1 uncultured Lachnospiraceae bacterium
CTGCGGAGAACTCCCTCAAAATATTTTATTTTTTCTCTTTCCTTGAAAAGAACCTGCCGGACAGCAGGTTCTTTTCTTTTATCATTTTTATTTCACTTTTGCTTTTTTGCTGATTCCTGCTTTTTTCAGATTTTTAAGCAGTGCGGCTTTCTGTTTTTTGCTCATCTTCTTTGCGCTGACCGTAATCTTCGCCGATGTATTTTTAAATGCACCTGCTTTGATCTTCTTCAACGCTTTGCCTTTTACCTGAACAGTCTTCAGCTTTTTACAGTTCATAAATGCCTGTTTACCGATCGTTGTTACGTTCTTTCCAAGAATTACTTTGCTCAGCTTTTTACCATTCCTGAATGCTTTGTTTCCAACCTCCACGACTTTACAGGATACCCCGCCGATCTTAACCGTTGCCGGAACATTCAGCTTCGTGGCGTTTTTATTCACGACTTCTACCAGCTTCGCCGTCTTATTTTTCTCATTCAGCACCTGATACCGTCCGGAACTTACGACTTTCTCCGCACCCTTTTCAAATTTTTCCACCGGAACCGGTTCCGGTGTCTGTTCCTTCTTTAACGCTGCTTTCGCTGCGTTCAGATCATCGGCCAGTTTCTTTAAGAATGCCGCATCTGCATTTGCAGGCGCATTTACAGCCGCACTATATGCCGAAGCAAACGCATTCCACGTTTCTGCTGTATAATCTGATTTTCCTGCTGCATAAAGACCCTTTGCTGCTTCCAGGGATGATGTTAGGTTCTTCTTTGCCTCTTCCAGCTTCTCATCCGGCTTCACAACAGGTTCTTTCTCAACCAGTGCGTCTTTTGCATCCTGTAAAGCTGCAATGAGGATTTCTGCATCCGCTTCCGTTACCGCTTCATTTTCCAGGGCATTTTTTACGTCGTTGTAGGCTTTTTCAAATACATTCCATGTATCTGCCGTATAATTGTTTTCGCCTTTTGCATATGCCTCTTCTACTGACGAAATTGCTTTGGCAAGCCTTTCTCTTACCTGTTCCTGGGCTTCCCTGTCAGCTTTTTTGATCTCTGCCTTTTCCACAGCGGTTTTCAGCGCTTCCATACCTGCATACATTGTGGAACGGCTTGCCCCTTTATCTGCTACAACCGGGGTTTGGTTATCATAGACAGCCTTTACCTCAGCAATTTCTTCTGCTGTGTAATCCTCTGTCTGCGTCATCAGCTCAGCCGCTCTCTCATACTCTGTCATCAGCTTATCCAGCGCAGAAGCATAAATAATCTCTGTTTTCTTATGGAAGCTGTCGTTTTTACAGGTGTAAACCTTCTCGCCATTTTCCGTGCGGGTAACTTCTTTCGTAACGACTCCTTCATCCCAGTCATGTGTAAGCATCGGTATCACGGTTCCTTCTTTTACCATAATACCACAATTATTACATACCTCGTCTCCGGTATAACCTTCCATATCACAGTCTGCCGGAACTGCGTCTTTCACTGTCTTACTTTGGTGTGTACACGAAGGATCAGCCACCTTGAAACGATACTCCGTTCCATCGATAGAAACACTTGCCGTTCCTTTTCCCATCGCCGTAACTCTGATACCTGTCTCCTGTAAGAAAGCAAGTTTTGACTGATTATCTTTTCCATTTTCCGGATACAGAACCATCACGCTTCCATCTGTCCAGATATAGCTGATCAGATATTTCTTGCCGCTTGTAATCGTAGATACCCGTTTATAGCCCGGAATAACATCCTCGCCGGAAACAGTATCCTGTTTCTCCAGCAGCATCAATTCATAACTTCCATCTGCATAATTAGCATTATAGTCGGAACTTGCATTAAAGTTCATTTCTTTAAAATAGAAAATAACATATCTTTTTCCATCCGCTCTGCTGATTCGGAAAGCATTCTTTCCGCTTACGGGCGTTATTTTCATATCAGAAGATTCTCCCTGGAAAAAGTTGGAAATGTCTGCATTTACCAGATAATTTTTCTTTGCTTCATTATAAATCTTCCAGTTTTCTCCGGAAGCTGTAATCGTAAACTCTGCCTCCGAAAGAGTAATTTCTGTGTTTTCCGTATCTGAAAAACTTTCCAGTGAGGATTCCCTGTTTGACACATGATCATACATTTTCTGTTTCTTTTCATCATATGCCTGAACCTTAATGACATTTTCATCTGCCGGAGCATTTGTATATGCCGCAGCGTCTTTCACATCAAAGTTCTCTCCCACTTTCAGAATATTCTCCCCATTAACAGTATCAGAAGTTACCCGGATTCTGTACTGGATGCCGTCAATCATTGCTTTCGTATAACCTGTAGAAACTCCATGAATCGTAACTGTCATTTTCCTGTTTTCTGTCAGGCTTCCTACACGCTTCGTCTGGTTTCCTGTACCATTTTCCGGATAGAGAACCATAACGCTTCCGTCTGTCCAGATGTAACTGATGAGATACTTTTTGCCGTCCGTTACAGAAGAGACGCGTTTATACCCAGGAATTACATCCCCATCTGAAGAATTTTCCTGTTTTTCCAGTAATACCAGTTCATAGCTTCCATCTGCATAACCTGCATTATATCCGCTATTTGAATTGAAATCCATATTTGTAAAATAGAAGATCACATACCTGTTTCCATCTGATTTACAAATGCGGAACGTATTCTGTCCATTCGTCGGAGTTACTTTCATATCTGCCGCCGTATTTGAGAAAAATGTACTTGCATAAGTTGCATTTGTCAGATATACGCCTTTTTTTTCATTATAAATCTTCCAGTTATCTCCGGACGCCTGGAATGTAAACTCTGCATCGGAAAGAGAAATGTTTTTATTTGCCGCAGCCGAAAAACTTTTCAGATTCGAAGCTGTATTCGACACATGATCATGCAATGAAATCTCTTCCTTCGTTTCAGTGCTTGTAGAGATCGTTGCTATGGATTCATCCGGCCGCACAGAAACCACACCTGCTCCATTTGTGTCTCTTCTGTAATCTTCACCTTCTGATACTTCCACATTGAGAGAAGTTCCTTCAACAGAGGCTCCCTGTGCCACTTCAGGGAGACTGAACCGATCATATCGGATTGTCTGCGTGGCTGTATTCGGCTCCCAGAGAAGTCCAAGCGTACCATCCTCCAGTTCCGTCAGACAGGAATAAGAATATCCAGCCTCAGAATTCGGCACGGAAAATTTACTGAAAAGAGACAGAGATTTGTCCTCTTCTACCAAAAACGTAAAGATTTTACCATTGTTACGCGCGCTCGGCCCGCCCGGACACGCTACCATAACCGCCTGTTTTCCGTTAATCTTTTTTGAATAAGAAATTGCAGATACATTACAGGTAGAGCAGACAGAAACGCCTGTTGCCGTACTTGTGCCCATCACATATTCCCCATTCACATTCTTCTGTGCATCACAGTAACAGATAACGCCGGCTCCGCTTCGATAGAACATACGCAATGTGCCGTCTTCCAGTTCTACGATTTCATTCTCGGAGGACCACCTGCCTCCCGCACCTGCTCCTGGAACGTCATTGGTACGTTTCCATGTAGCTCCATTATCCGTAGAATATACAATGCTTGCATTTTCTTCACCGCCATGATCGTAAAATCCCAGTACAATATCACCCGAATTTGTGGTGATTCCCTGACCCGGTGAAACCAGAATGGCATTTTCATTGTCCTGTCTCTTCACCTGGTCATTGATATTTCTTGGATGTTCCCACGTTCTTCCATGATCCTTCGAAGTTACATACCAGATATATCCAATGCTGTAAACATGGAACAGAGAATCCTTATAAAATACATTCTGCTGAATATCCGTATTGCTGTTTACCTGCTTCTGTGTCAAATCTGCGACGTACTCTCCATTCGTAACCGTATAGAGGTTGTACCATTCATCTACCCCATAGCCTGTCGCACTTCCATCTGCCCTTTTCAGAATCTGCGCATATCCATTCTCATCAAAATCATCTACATAATATTCATAAGTCGTCAGATCGGCATCGGTAGGTCTCGTTTCTACATTACTATATTTGTCCGTAATGGCAAGATAACGTCCTCCATTTACCGTCACATATCCCGTCCCGGTTCCGATCGTCTTATACATCGTCGTGCTTCCCGTCGGGTTTACATCCGCAAAGCAGTAAACCGTACCGTCCGGCCCCTCTACAATGCCCGGATCAATAATCGTCGTAGCGCTTCTTCCTGCATATCCTTTGCTGTCCGGAAAATACAACGGATAGCTGTAATTCCACGTATTTCCCCCATCACTGGATACGGAAGCGATGGTATCCAGACCGCCCCCATCTCCATTTGTCTCATATCTTGCATCTGCCGCTGCTACAAGATCGCCATTTTCCAAAGTAATAATTGCCGGTATACGAAAAGATCTGCTTCCACCCGTACCAGTAGCAAATGGCTGCTCCTGTGTCAGTGTATCCTCACTTACAGGAACACTTCCCGCTTTGAGAAGGTCTGGCAGATCTGTATTTGCTGCCGAAACAGGAATAGAAAATGCCGGTATTGCAGAAAGGGATATCGCACCCGCAGCAAAAATACTGATTCCGCGTTTACACATTTTTGAAAATAGTAAATGATTCTTTTTCATATTTTCCTCCTTGTCTTTGATCTATTGCCATTTTTATAATTTGAATTTTATTATACAAAAAAGCAGGTTCATAATCAACAAAATCTTTCTTTAAAAAATTAATTTTTTTTATATTTTGTTAGACTTTTTTTAGGAACTTCTTTTTTTCTTTAGATTAAAAACATATTTTAAACACATCTTTTGCTTATAATATAGTCATATTAGCAAACAGCTAATATATTTTCATAACTCACTCTTCGCAGCTTCCACAGGTTGCGAAGAACTCCCTCAAAATATTTTATTTTTTCTCTTTCCTTGAAAAGAACCTGTCGGACAGCAGGTTCTTTTCTTTTTTTTATTCTTTATTTCACTTTTGCTTTTTTGCTCATTCCTGCTTTTTTCAGCTTTTTAAGCAATTCCGCTTTCTGTTTTTTACTCATCTTCTTTGCGCTGACCGTAATCTTTGCCGATGTATTCTGAAATGCACCTTTTTTGATCGTTTTCAGCGCTTTTCCTTTCAACTGAACAGTCTTGAGATTTTTACAGTTCATAAATGCCTGTTTGCCGATGGTTGTTACATTCTTTCCAAGAATCACTTTTTTCAGCTTCTTCCCATTGCGGAATACTTTGTTTCCAACCTCTACGACTTTACAGGTCACTCCGCCGATCTTAACCGCTGCCGGGACGTTCAGCTTTGTTGCATTTCTATTCACGACTGCTATCAGCTTCGCCGTTTTATTTTTCTCATTCAGCACCTGGTACCGTCCGGAACCTGCCACTTTTTGTGAACCCTTTTCAAACTTCCCGACCGGAGCCGGTTTTTCGGTCTCTTGCGGCTTCTCATCTGGCTTCACAACAGGTTCTTTCTCAACCAGTGCGTTTTTTGCATCCTGTAAAACTGCGATGAAAATTTCTGCATCTTCTTCCGTTACTACTGTATCTTCCAGAGCATTTTTCGCATCGTTATAGGCTTTTTCAAATGCCTTCCATGTCTCTGACTTATAAGCGCTTTCCCCTTTTGCATAGGCTTCGCCGGCTGCTGAAATTGCCTCCGAAATTTCTTTCCTTATTAACTCAAAAGCTTCCCGCTCTGCTTTTTTCTCTTCCGCACCTTTCACGGCGGTTTTGAGCGCCTCCATACTTCCATACATGGCGGAACGGCTCGCTCCTTTATCGGTTACAACTGCGGTCTGCTCCTCATAGACAGTCTGTACCCCGGCAATTTCTTCCGCCGTGTATTCCTCTGTCTGCGTCATCAATGCAGCCGCCTTCTCATACTCTGTCATCAGCTTATCCAGCGCAGAAGCATAAATGATCTCCGTCTTCTTGTGAAGGCTGTTATTTTTACAGGTGTAGACTTTCTCACCATTTTCCGTGCGGGTCACTTCTTTCGTAACGACTCCTTCCTCCCAGTCATGTGTAAGCATCGGTATAGATGTTCCTTCTTTTATCACAATGCCACAGTTAGCACATATCTCGTCTCCAGTATAACCTTCCATGTTGCAATCTGCCGGAATTACACCTTTTATTGCACTGCTTTCGTGTGTACATGAAGGGTCAGCCACCTTGAAATCGTATTCCTGCCCATCAATGACAACACTTTCCATGCCTTTCCCCATTGCCGTAACTCTGATACCTGCCTCCTGTAAAAAAGCAAGCTTCGACTGATTATTTTTGCCATTCTCCGGATACAGAACCATGATGCTTCCATCTTCCCAGATATAGCTGATCAGATATTTTTTGCCGCTTGTAATAGAAGATACACGCTGATATCCAGGAACCGTATCCTCATCAGATATATGATCCTGCTTCTCCAACAGTACCAGTTCATAACTTCCATTTACAAAATCATTAATATAAGAACCATTTGCATTAAAGTTCATCTCCTTAAAAAAGAAAATAACATATCTTTGGTCATTTGACTGACAGATACGGAAAGTTTCCTGGTCATTTGTTGGCGTTACTTTCATATCCACGCCTTCCCTCCGGAAAAAATTGTCTGCATTACTGTTTACCAGATAAGTTTTTGTAGCCTCATTGTAAATCCTCCAGTTTTCCCCGGAAGCAATCATCGTAAACTCTGCCGCTTCCAGAGTATTTCCTTCCTTTTTCGTATCGGAAAAACTATTCAGGGAAGACGCAACACTTGAAGTGTGGTCATACATTACCTGCTTCTTTTCCTCGTATGCCTGAACCTTGATGACACTTTCATCTTCCGGAGCATTCGTATATGCTGCGGCATCTTTCACATCAAAGTTTTCTCCCACCTTCAAAACATTTCTCGTAGTCACTCTTATTCTATACTCTGCGCCGTCAATCACCGCTTTCGTATAACCTGCGGAAACTCCGTGAATCGTAAGAGTCATTTTTCCATTTTCAAAGTCTGTGACTACCGTTGCAATGGATTCATCCGGCTGCACGGAAATAACACCTTCTCCATTTATTTCCTTTTTATAATCTTTTCCTTCTCTTATTTCTGCATAAAGAAAAGCTCCCTCTATCGACACTCCCTGCGCCACTTCCAAAATACTGAAACGATCATATCTAATCGATGATCGTGCAAACGTATCGGACTCCCAGAGAAGTCCAATCGTACCATCCTCCAGTTCTGTCAGGCAAGAATACGCGTATCTATCCCCTGAATCCGGTACGGAAAACGTACGAAAAAGAGACAGAGACTTATCCTCTTCTACCAAAAGTGTAAAGATTTTACCATTTTTACGGCCAGATCCGCCCGGACATGCCAGCAGAATTGTCTGCTTGCCGTTAATCTTTTTGGAATAGATAATTGCAGATAAATTACAGTCAGACCAAATAGAAATGTCCGTTACTGTACTTTCTCCTATCACATACTCTCCATCTTTATTCTTTTTGGCGTCACAATAGCAGATAACGTTAGCTCCATTTCGATAGAACATACGCAGGGTGCCATCCTCCAGTTCTACGATTTCATTCTCGCTAGACCATGTTCCTTCCGAACGTTTTCCCGGAAGATCATTGGTACGTTTCCATGTATCTCCGTTATCCGTGGAATACACAATCGTTGAATTACATTTCTCATCGCCAAAACTATAAAATCCAATGAAAATATCACCTGAATTTGTGGTAATTCCCTGACCCGGTGAAATCAGAATGGCATTTTCATTATCCTGTCTCTTCACCTGGTCATTGATATTTCTTGGATGTTCCCAGGTTCTTCCATGATCTTTTGAAGTTACATACCAGATATATCCAATGCTGTAAACATGGAACAGGGAATCCTTATAAAATACATTCTGCTGAATATCCGTATTGCTGTTTACCTGCTTCTGTGTCAAATCTGCGACGTACTCTCCATTCGTAACCGTATAGAGGTTGTACCATTCATCTACCCCATAGCCTGTCGCACTTCCATCTGCCCTTTTCAGAATCTGCGCATATCCATTCTCATCAAAATCATCTACATAATATTCATAAGTCGTAAGGTCTTCATCTTCAGGTCTTGTTTCTACGTTTTCATAATCATCCGTAATAGCAAGATAACGTCCTCCATTTACCGTCACATATCCTGTACCTGTCCCGATTGTTTTGTAGTATGTCGTACTTCCCGTCGGATTTACATCCGCAAAACAGTAAACCGTACCGTCCGGCCCCTCTACAATGCCCGGATCAATAATCGTAGTAGCGCTTCTCCCTCCATATCTTTTACTGTCCGGAAAATACAGCGGATAGCTGTAATTCCACGTCTTTCCTCCATCACCAGATACAGAAGCAATCGTATCCAGACCGCCTCCGTCTTCCCATGTACCCCATCTTGCATCTGCCGCTGCTATAAGGTCTCCATTCTCCAGAGTAATGATTGCCGGTATACGAAAATTTTCACTTCCGCCTGTACCGGGCATAAACGGCTGCTCCTCCGTCCGTGTATCCTCGCTTGCAGGAACACTTCCCGCTTTGAGAAGGTCTGGCAGATCTGTATTTGCCGCCGAAACAGGAACAGAAAATGTTGGTATTGAAGAAAAAGCCATCACACCCACAGCAAAAACACTTATCCCACGTTTCCATAATTTAAAAAAGAATCTCTTACTTTCCCTCATAACTTTAATTTATCTCCTTTTGCTTCATTTATCCGGACGATGCCAGATTCATAAATCGTTTGCTCACTTATATCGGCTTTTGAGCATAACATTTTATCATTTACATCCTTTATTTTTCATTATAGTGAAAGTAAACCCTATAATCAATAAATTTCTTTTTTGAAAGTGAATTTTATTTACATTTTATTAGACTTTTTTTATGAACTTCTTTTTTTCTTTAGATTAAAAACATATTTTAAACACATCTTTCGCTTATAATATAGTCATATTAGCAAACAGCTAATATATTTTCATAACTCACTCTCCGCAGTCCACAAAACTGCGGAGAACTCCCTCAAA
>CALCMD010000100.1 GCA_937965795.1 uncultured Lachnospiraceae bacterium
TCTTAGGAGTTAGTTTTCGAATTCCCTGCCCCCGTTTGCGTGAGATACGTTTCCACCCGGCCTGCGTACGGGATGGACGCGATCTCCTCCACAAACCGTGCTTGGACACTTCCTCCCCCTGGCTTTCAAAATAACTGCTGCAAAAAAGGGCTGCCGCAAAATCACGGCAGCCCCCATCTATTTCTTCTATGAAATTCTATTGTAATTAATCAGGCATCCCTTCAGAATAATCTGTCTCTCATCATCCGTCAGCTCACCCATCTTTAAAGTAAACTCCTTCATCTCATCGCCTACTACATACGCTTTGATCTCCGTCTGCTTCTCTTCTACTGCTTTTCTGATATCCGGCACGAAAAGGTAATCCCCATTTGCAAAAGGCAGCTCACCCTTATCAATCAGAAATGGAAGCATACCCCAGTTTATCAGGTTCGAGCGGTAACGCTTTGTCGCATACTCGTTAGCGATATTTGCCCATCCACCAAGCACCTTCTGGCAGGATGCCGCCTGCTCACGGGCAGAGCCGTCGCCCGGCTTCACAGCAAAGATCGTGCTGCCGATTCCGGTATTCTTTTCACTCATCTCCGGGAAGGACTCTTTGATCTTATCCCACACCGGTTTCAGCTCCAGAAGCGCCTCGCACGGACACTTCTCTTCCTCCCTTGCCTTCTCTGCCTTCTGAACCTCTTTTGCCCTTCCCACATAAGCAGGGTCTTTTCTGGACAGTGCGAATTCCGCCAGTCCCAGCGGGTTCGAACGATAAGAAGATGTCTCGCCGGAAGGAATCAGCTCATCCGTCGTCGTTACCGGATCATGAATTTCGGATACCACTTTCAGCACCAGATGATCCGTCAGTGCGCACATTGCCGGCCAGTCCTTAATATTTGGTCCAAACTTAATCTCCACCGAAGGATCTGCCACTCCATGACTGTCAAATACCCGATTTTCATAAATCGTCTTATCAAAGAAATACTTCGGATTGCTGAAGTTCGCATCAATCTCAGTTGCAGAGGTCAGATAACCCTTATTTGCCGCTGTCGCCGCAATAGAACGCGCATCCATCAGCGCTACGGAAGAAATCTGTCCATTTTGTAACTTGCTTCCCTCACGGTTCGGGAAGTTTCTGGTAGAATGACGGATACTGAACGCATTATTTGCAGGGGTGTCTCCCGCGCCAAAGCACGGACCGCAGAATGCCGTCTTTACGATAGCTCCCGTCTGCATCAGGTCAGCCAGTTTCCCGTTCTTTGCCAGCTCTACATAGATTGGCGTACTTGCCGGATAAATACTTAGCGTAAACTCATCTGCTCCGATGCTCGTCCCTTTCAAAATGTCGGCTGCCGCACAGATATTTTCAAATCCGCCGCCTGCACAGCCTGCGATGATTCCCTGATCCACATAGAGATTTCCATTTCTTACCTTATCCTTCAAGGTAAAGTCCACGGCTCCGTCCAGACTCACCAGAGCTTTCTTCTCCACGTCGTCCAGAATATCCATCAGATTCGCTTTTAACTCCTCAATGGTATACGTATTGCTCGGATGGAACGGCATCGCGATCATCGGACGAACCTGACTCAGATCCACATAAATCATACCGTCATAATAGGTCACAGCCCCCGGCTCCAGCGCCGCATAGTCCTCTTTTCTTCCATGAATTTCATAGAACTCTTTAATCTTCTCATCATTCGTTTTCCAGATAGAGGACAGGCAGGTCGTCTCCGTCGTCATGACATCCACTCCGATACGGAAGTCTGCGCTCAATTTCTCCACGCCCGGTCCTACGAACTCCATAACCTTATTATTTACATAGCCATTTGCAAAAACTGCTCCAATAATAGCCAGCGCCACGTCCTGCGGCCCTACGCCCGGAACCGGCTCGCCGTCCAGATAAACGCCGACTACGCCCGGCATATTAATGTCATAAGTCTGGCACAGAAGCTGTTTTACCAGCTCCGGGCCGCCCTCGCCCATCGCCATCGTTCCGAGCGCTCCATAACGGGTATGAGAGTCGGAACCTAAAATCATCTTTCCGCCGCCTGCCAGCATCTCTCTGGCAAACTGGTGGATGACTGCCTGATGAGGCGGTACATACACGCCGCCGTACTTTTTCGCACAGGTCAGTCCAAACATGTGGTCATCTTCATTAATCGTTCCGCCCACAGCGCAAAGGCTGTTGTGACAGTTCGTCAGTACATATGGCACCGGGAACTTTTCCAGACCTGACGCACGCGCCGTCTGAATGATTCCTACAAAAGTAATATCATGGGAGGTCAGCTTGTCGAACTTAATTTTCAGCTTGTCCATATTTCCCGATGTATTATGTGCCTTTAAAATGCCATAAGCGATTGTATTCCTGGCAGCCTCCGCCTTCGAAGGGACACAATCGCCTGCTCTGTTCTTCAAAATAGCTGCCGCATCCTGGTTATCTTCCACAATCTCCGTTCCGTTCACCAGATATACGCCGCCATCATATAACTTTACCATGAAATTTCCTCCTGTTCCTTATCCTAATGATACTGCATTCAGTATAAAGGTACGGCAGGAAAAAAGCAAGTTTTTTTGACTCCCTATCTTCTTAGTGACTGCGCCATCCTGTGATACGTATGCCGGATTCCCCGGATTGCCACGCTATACGCCATGATATTTTCCGGTAAGGCCATCCCCACATATCCGGAATCCCCGATATGGTGAATATCCGTTCCTGTCATCTTACACTCCAGCGCGATTCTCTTTATCGTCTCGGTATCCGCTCCCTCCTGGGAAGTTCCAATGGAAGTAATCGTAAGCTTTCCAAGACTGTGCGCATAGCTCACCAGGCTTCGAATATATTCCGTGGTAATTCCAGGCACGGTTCCCGGCGCAGGCATCAGGATAATATCTGCTCCCGCCTCACAAAAAAGCCGGATGTCCTCCTTTGTAATAATGTTTTCTCCGCCTTCTCCAATCACACCGGAAGCGTGCATTTTTCCAGCAGCCAGTATTATTTTATCCCCGATTTTTTCAGAAATCGCCCGCAGGGACGCTGTGATTGCCTCATTGCTCACACCATTTCCCGGATTTCCGGTCAATACGATCATGTCCACGCCCATCCTCTGTGCCAGCACAGCATTTTCCACGGTCGCATATCTTCCAGCGCTCATCGCCCACAGGGTTTCCGCATTTTCCGATGCCGCATTTTCATCCACCGGCTCCAGGTTAATCCCTACCAGACGGCCGGTAAGCTTTTTCACTTCCCGTACTGTTTCTGCTTTTTCCACATCCGGAAGCGCCATAATCTGAGGATTCTGTACGTCAAACATATTTAAAAGAATCATGTCCGCCCCCATAGAAGCCGCAAACTCTGCATTTGTTACATCCGTTAGCAGCGGAATCGTAATCCCGATCGTCTCGCTCGCCAGCACTCTTCCCTCACTGCCTGCGATTGCGGTAAACAGTTCCTCCTTTGACAGATGCGTCAGTTCTTCCGGTGTCATATTCAAAATACGTTTTGCCATGTTCTTTCTATCCTTTCCTGCCTTTTTTTAATCTTTTTGATTTTTACTCCGATATTCTAAAAATACTTTTCTTAAAATTAAATTGTTCCATTTCTGAACCGTATTTATTCAACAAAAAGGAATGCAGCACTGGTACGCCCGATATACTGCATCCCTTTTCTATTTCTTAGTAATCTTTATTTTCCATATAGTTCATATAGCTGACTACCATCAGTGCGATTTTGAAAGTCAGTGCATCATCAAAAACCCGAATGTCGAGTCCGGTACTTTTCTGAAGCTTTTCCAGACGATATACCAGCGTATTTCTATGGACATAGAGCTGCCTTGCCGTTTCCGACACGTTCAGATTATTCTCAAAAAATTTATTGATCGTAGTGAGCGTCTCTTCATCAAATGTATTCGGCAGGTTCTCCCCGAAGATCTCTTTCATAAACATCTCGCAGAGCTGAACCGGAAGCTGATAGATCAGCCGCCCGATCCCCAGCGTATTATATGCAATAATATTTTTCTCCGCATAAAAAATTTTCCCTACATCCAGAGCCATCTTTGCCTCTTTATAGGATTTTGATACCTGATTGATCTCGTTTACAATCGTTCCATAAGCGACACGAACGGCAGACATCGCCTCAGAATTCAGCATATCCTGAATCATCTTTGCGATTTCCTCCAATTCTTCATACGACTCGTCACTTTTTAATTCTTTTACCAAAATAATGCTCTTCTCATCCACAGCCGTGATGTAATCCTTTGTCCTGGATGCAAACAGCGTTTTCATCGCCTCCAGCGCCGTACCGTCTTTTTCCTGTCTTGTCTCAATCATAAAAACCGCCCTGCGCGCTTCTACCTCTATATGCAGTTTTTTCGCACGGTTGTAAATATCCACCAGAAGCATGTTATCGAGAAGAAGGTTCTGGATAAAATTATTTTTATCAAACCGCTCCTTATACGCTACAAGAAGATTCTGTATCTCACTGACCGCCACTTTTCCAATCATATAGGCGTCTTCACTGGAGCCCTTTGACACCAGTACATACTCCACGATATTATCATTTAAAATCTTTAAAAAATGATACCCTTGTATCACCTGACTTTCCGCTACCGAATCTGCGAACAGCTTCACAGCATCCACCGGAATATTTTCATCCGAAAAAGTGGATACGACGACTCGTCCCTCCAAATCCAGGACGCACAGGTCAATTCTGGTAATTGCCCTCAATTCATCAATGGCTTTCTGTAAAACCTGGCTTGATAACATTCTTTTACTCCTTTTCTTCAAACTTAACAAACCCCCCCAACTTTCATCGGGAGGGTTACGATTCTATTTCTAGTTTGTAATTGTAAGTTCTGTCTCTTTATCAAAAATATGAATCTTTTCTGCATCCAGAGCAAATTTAACAGTATCGCCTGTTCTCGCTGTGGTACGCGGATCAACACGTGCTGTCATACTGCAACCTTCAAAATCAAAGTATAAGAATACTTCCGCACCTAACAGCTCATATACTCGAATGGTAGACTCGATCACAGTATCCGGCGAAGATTTGATAAACTCCGGAGAATCACTTACGTTCTCAGGACGAATACCCATGACAACGGTCTTTCCTGCGTATCCTCCGTCAATCAGTTTCTTTGCTTTCTCAGCCGGCAGTTTAATACTGAAATCACCTACGAGCAGATTTACATCTTTGCCCTTAACTTCAACTACTGCATCCAGGAAGTTCATCTGCGGAGATCCGATAAATCCTGCTACAAATAAATTTCCAGGATTATTGTATAAGTTCTGAGGTGTATCTACCTGCTGAACCACACCGTCCTTCATAACGACAATTCTCGTACCAAGCGTCATAGCCTCGGTCTGGTCATGCGTTACATAAATAATCGTTGCGCCCAGTCTCTGATGCAGCTTGGAAATCTCAATACGCATCTGTACTCTCAGCTTTGCATCCAGGTTTGACAGCGGCTCGTCCATCAGGAATACTTTCGGATCACGCACAATCGCACGTCCCATAGCAACACGCTGTCTCTGTCCACCGGACAAAGCCTTCGGCTTACGATCCAGCAGCTTGTCCAGATCAAGGATTTTTGCCGCCTCTTTTACCATCTTGTCAATCTGATCCTTCGGCACCTTTCTCAGCTTCAGACCAAACGCCATATTATCATATACTGTCATATGTGGATACAGGGCATAATTCTGGAATACCATGGCAATATCTCTATCCTTCGGCTCTACATCGTTAACAACTCTGTCGCCAATCTTTAACGTACCGCCGGAAATCTCTTCCAGACCGGCAATCATACGAAGTGTCGTAGATTTACCACATCCTGAAGGACCTACGAAAATAATAAACTCTTTATCTTCAATTTCCAGATTAAAATCCTTTACTGCTTCAAATCCATTTGGATATGTTTTGTTAATATGCTGCAATGATAAACTTGCCATTTATTTGACCTCCTAAAATGCGACTACATTTTTTGTAGTTTAAGTAGTTTCAGTATACTAAAAAATCCTCTTTTCAGCTATACTATAATTAAACAAAGTTTTCACAGGCACTTTGTAAAATGTGCTTATGTATATAAAAATAGTTTCTACATTAGGTAATTTTGCCGAATTTTTACTCTGCATCTGTACACAATGACGAATGACTTGTATTTTTTTCCTTCTTTGTGTATACTCATATTATTATGGACTATATAATTTTTGATTTAGAATGGAATCAATGTCCGGACGGAAAAGAATTTGAGGAAAAATCACTTCCCTTTGAAATCATTGAGATCGGAGCCGTAAAACTAAACAGCGAATACCACGAACTCGACAGATTCTCTGAACGGATTCGTCCTGCGGTCTACCGCGCCATGCACTTTCGAACGCAGGAGATTCTTCAGATTGATTTTGAGAGCCTTGAAAATGCCCGCACCTTTCCCGAAGTACTGAAAGATTTTCTCTCCTGGTGCGGAGACAGAGTTCACTTCTGTACCTGGGGACCGTTGGATCTTTATGAACTTCAGCGAAATCTGCGTTATTATGGGTTGGAAAATCCTTTCCGGACTCCTCTGTGTTATTATGATATTCAGAAGCTCTTCAGTATTGTATATGAAGACCGGAAAATCAAACGTTCTCTGGAATATGCGGCAGGCTTTTTGCAGATTGCTAAGGGGCTGTCTTTTCATAGCGCCTTAAACGACGCCCTCTATACGGCAGAAATTCTCCGTCATCTCCCCTCGAAAACGGCCCTGAGAAATTACTCCATTGATTATTTTCAAAATCCAAAAAACCGAAAAGAAGAAATCTATGCCGTATATGATACCTGTTCGAAATTTATTTCCAGAGAATTTCCTTCCAAATCCCAGCTTATGAAAGACTGGAAAGTCACTTCTACCAGATGTTTTCTCTGCCGGAAAAATGCCCGCCGGAAAATCCGCTGGTTTGCAAACGGGAATGGGAATTATTACAGTCTTTCCTATTGTGAGAAGCACGGCTGGCTGAAAGGAAAAATTCATATAAAAAAGACATCCGATGGAAAATTCTTCTGCATTAAGACAATCAGCTTAAGCTCCCAGGAAGAGGCAGAAGAAATGCGCCTCCGGAAAAGATCGCTCGAAGGCAGAAAAAAATAAAAGCAGCCTGAGAATTCCCGTGTACACATTTTCATCCATCCTGAATGTTCAAATGTACACGGGATATCTGCATCGCCGCTTATACGGTATGATTAAAATTATCTGCCAAATCTTCCATCTCTTTTAGCAGGCAGTCCACCCTTCCATAAAAAGCATCGTTATTAGTCGGATTGTCCAGCTCACCGTTCAGATACTGAAGCAAATCGATCAGAGCTTTTATTCTTTTCTTTCCTGCGCCGTCCTTATATAAGATATAACGGCTTCTCTCATTCTCCTCCGGCGTCATCTTTTTTAATACTACCTCTACATTCGGCTTTTCACCAATATAACGGTATGTAATCGAAGGAGAAGCATGGTTCAGAAGATTCTGGAGATAATAAATATCGTTTGTCGCCTTATAATACCTCCATGCAAAGGTCTTTCTCATCGTCTGTGCGCCAATGGAGTTTAATCCCATCGTTTTCCCCACACTCTTAAAGACGCGATATGCCTGTTCTCTGGACAGTGCAGTGGAGGAGCCAGAATGCCCCTGAATCAAATACGCTTCCGGATCTTTTCCCTCCGTAAATTCAAGAATTGTCTTTTGAAGATCCTCAGGGATATTAAACGTACGCTTGATATTCTTCGTTCCGATACAGGCTTCAATACTTTCTTTGCCCCGAATATCCTTATTTTTGAATTTTAAAATTTCCTGAAGCTGCAATCCCGTTCCCACACCTATTTCAAAGAGGATATAATATTTGTCATCTACCTTCCTCAATTCCTGTTTAAATCTCTCCAAAGTTTCTTCGTCTTTAATTGGCGATACCCAATTCATAATTTATTCCTCCTTCTCTTCCTTTATATTCTCCTTCAATTCTTTTTTCTCTTCTTCCTGCTCTTTTTTCTTCTGCTCCAAAACCTCTTTTTCCAGTTCTGCGCGCAGCTCAGCCTCGATTTCACTGACAGACTTACTGTCAATATCCTTTTCTATCCTAATGCGCTCTTCTCTTTCCTTCTGCCGCTGCTTTCGGATTCTCTGAGAACTGCGATTGCGCACATAAGCGATCATCAGCATCGGAAGCAGAAGAAGAATCAGAACCAGCCCCACCAAAGCTGCCGCAATATCATGATCATAAATCCATTCCCAGGCGTTTGACCATCCGGTTTTCAGAACATTTCCGGTCTTTTCTCCAAAGCTTACAGCCTCTGTCTCCGTCTGTGTCTCTGAAAGATTTTCAGAAACATCCGTATAAAGCAGTTTCCACTCCGGTACTTCCATATCAACCCCATTAAAAGTAACCGGAAGCACCCCTACCTGCCAGCCATGATAAGAATAGGAAAACAGATTTCCTTTGATAAAAGCTCTTTTTACTTCCCCGGTATCCGCCTTCTTCGGGATAGAAATAAGTGCGCTGCTTTTTGTAAACATCATTTTTTCTGAAAAAGACAGGGCTTTCATGACGGAAACTTTTCCAAAATCCGCCTCTTTCATGACGTCGGACCGGGTGATCTTTGCATCTGAAACGGGTATCTCTGCTCTGGTAAAATTTTTAAATCCATAGTCCAGAATATCCTTCGTTTCCCGCCGTATCTTCTCTGGCCCGTTTGTCCTCATAATGACACAGACCAACTGCCTGTCCTTTCTCTTGGCGACCGTGACAAGGGTATTCAGCGCCGCTTCGGTAAATCCGGGCTTTCCGCCGATACAGCCTTTATAAAGCCATCCTTCTGCATACAACATCTTATGATGGTTTACCAGCACATGCTCTTCTTTTACATTCTTTGATTTCGGAATAATATATTCCACGGTTTTCATAATTTCCACAAAAGTCTCATTTTCCAGCGCCGCCTTCGTAATAAGCGCCATATCATACGCACAGGTATAATGATTCTCGTTATGAAGCCCGTGTGCATTCACAAAATGCGTATTCACGCATCCAAGCTCTGCCGCTTTCTGATTCATCAGTTCCGCAAACTTCTCTTCTGAACCCCCGATTTTTTCCGCCACCGCATTGGCACAGTCATTTGCCGATTCCAGCATCACGCCATACAGCGCCTGACGAAGCGTGAGTTTCTCCCCCGCGTTCATCCACAACCGGCTGCTGCCTTCCTCCAGGCTGTCAACCGCCCAGTCAGAAAACTTCACCTTACTGTCCAGGTTTCCATTTTCCAGTGCGATCAGCGTCGTCATGATTTTTGTAATACTTGCCGGGTATTCCTTCGCCATCATATTTTTACTGTACAGGAACGCCCCCGTCCCGGTATCCATCAGTACCGCAGACTCGCCTTCAATCTTCGGGCCTGCGGGCCATCCCTCCACAGCGTCCGACTCAATGGGCAGATAATAGGATTCCGGATATTCTGTTTCTTCCTCTGTATCTTTCTCCGGTGTCTGCTCCTCACTCTGCTGCTCGGCAGCATACGTTCTGTTTTCCGGAACCTCAGCCGAAAAAAATACCGCTGCAAGAAGCGCGCATAAAACACCGACTCTGATTTTTTTCATATTCTTTTCTCCATCTGTAATTTGACTTCTTTTTAACTTTATTATATCACATATTACTATAGTATATCTTCTCAATTTTTTCAACCTCAGAATTCCATTTCAAGAAAAAAAGCACCCCCATAGAACCTTAAATTTTCTGATTCTATGGGGGTGTTATGTTCTTTTCTTCTTATTCCTCTGCCTTTTCTTCTGTCTCAGCTTCTGCTTCACTGGCCGGCTTTTCTTCCGTTTCTGGCTCTTCTTCCGCCTCCGTATTTTCTTTCACATCCTCTACGACTGCATCTACATCAATCGCATCCTCCCATTCCTCTTCGTTTCCTGGCTCCGGCTCCGGATATTTCATACCGCACGCCGGGCAGAACTGCCCCTTCTCAGGAAGCTTTGCGGAACAGTTCGGGCATACCCTTCCATTGTCAAATTTCGCGATATTTTCTTTCAGCGCCTGGATCTTCACTTTCGCTTCTGTGACTCTCTGAATCTCCTCCTTAAGAACTTCCTCCGGACATTCTCCATACAAATCGCAGTATTTTTCACCAATCTCTTCATAAATTCCCCTTAACTGCCGCTCTTCTTCTTTGATCTGAAGCTTCAGATTGCTGACCTCCGCCATATCCTTTGCCTTCTTTGCCACAGTCTGTCCTGTCTGTGAAATCTTCTGACTTGTCTTTGTAAGTGTCTTTCCCAATTCATCTAAAAATGCCATGTTAAATCCTCCTTTTCAAATATTGTTTCCATGTTCGTTATGACAATTTACTTCCACACATATTGCAGAATGCAAACTTACTGCTGCATTTCTCTCCACAGGAAGGGCATACCTTATACTTCTCTTTTTTGATAAAAACTTTTTCAACGGTTTCTGTATGCTTCTTTGGCTTCTCCTCCGTCAAAGGCTCCTCTTTTGCGGCTGCCACTTCCGGAAAATCCTGAATTTTCGTAGGAAGTTCCGGCTTCTTTGCCATCTGCGGTTCTTCTTTCAGAACAGATACATCAAACGGTTCTTTTCCTATCTCTCCCAGATTTCTACACGCCTTTATGATCATCATCAAAAACTCAAATACAATACGGGCCGCCAGATTTCCGCCTATGAAAAGTACCAGCCCCCATGTCAGTTCCACTACCGTCAACGACATGAACAGGCCGATTCCCGTACACAGGCTGGCAGCCAGCACATAACAGAATTTCAGGACGTCCTCAATTATGTAAAATCTGAAATTCAGAAAATTGTACAGCTTCTCCAACTTTCCGGTATACCGCTTCTCATTCTTCTCTGACAGAAAGCCAAAGAAAATAACAAAAGCGCCAATTACACCGGATACCAGTCCCAGCACCTCCATAACCATCACAAAACTGTCAACATTGATGTGCATCATCCTCAACCCCTCCTGCTTTTCTCCAATATTTAATAGTATACGCTGTATAATATAAAACCGCAATACAATTTTGAAGAATATAGAAAAAATTAAGAATAATTACAATATTTTTATAATTTGAATCCTTCTATTTTTTATAAAGCACACGGATAGAATTCAACACGCATAACATTGCGACCCCGGAATCCGCAAACACAGCCGCCCACATAGAAGCAAACCCGCAGAGTCCCAGAATCATAACAAGAATCTTAACGACAAGGGCAAATATCACATTTTGTCTGGAAATCCTACAGCTTTCCTTTGCAATAGCAATCGACTGCGGAATCGCTTTCATTTCTGACGTCATAAATACGACGTCCGCCGCTTCGATGGCCGCATCCGCACCGCTTCCCATAGCTGCCCCCACATCCGCTCCTGCCAGTACCGGAGCATCATTAATACCGTCTCCTACAAACATGACCGCTCCCCTTTTTGCCCGGATTTTCTGCAAATTCCGCAGTTTATCCTGAGGAAGAAGCTTTGCGTAGACTTCCTCAATCCCCGTTTCCTCCGCTACTGCTTCGGCGCTCTCTTTTGCATCTCCAGTGAGCATAACGGAAAAAATATTCTGTCTTTTTAAACTCGCTACCGCTTCCTTCGCATCTTTTTTTACTGTATCAGAAATCAGAAGATAGCCCGCATACTTTCCGTCAACCGCAAGCAGTACTTCCGCTCCATAAGTCTCCCTTTGATAAGCATCCAGACAAATCTGATACTTTTCCATCAATTTTCTGTTTCCGCAGAGAACCTCGCTTCCTAAAAGCGCCGCATGGATTCCATGACCTGCGATTTCTGTAAGCTCTGTTGGATTCTCCAGTGTAAACCCCTGTTCTCTGGCTGCCGCTACAATACTCATTCCAATCGGGTGCGTCGAATTCTGCTCGCAGCTTGCACAGATTTTCAGCAGTTCCTCTTGCGTTAGCGTTCCTGCGCTCACTGCCTTTTGCAAACGGAAATTTCCTTCTGTCACGGTCCCTGTCTTATCCATGATAACTGCCTTCACATCTCCCAGCGCTTCCAGCGCCACGCCGCCTTTAAACAGGATTCCTTTCTTTGAGCCTGCTCCTATCCCTGAGAAAAATGCCAGAGGAACACTCAGAACCAGCGCACACGGACAGCTCATAACCAGAAAGGACAACGCCGTGTAAATCCAGTAATTCCAGTTTCCCGTAACAAGTGATGGAAGAATGGCCGTACCAAGCGCCAGGGCTACGACCACAGGCGTATAAATACGGGCAAATTTTGTAATGAAACGCTCCATCTGCGGTTTGCTTGCCGCCGCATTTTCTACCGAATTTAAAATGCGCGTTACCATAGATTCTGAAAGCGGCTTCTCCACACGGATTTTTAGCTGGCCTGACGTATTCACACAGCCGGAAACTACCGCATCGCCATCCGTCACTTTCACCGGTACTGGCTCTCCGGTAATCGGAGACGTATCAATACGGCTTTCCCCTTCCACGATCGTACCGTCCAGAGGAATTCTGTCTCCCGGCCTTACCAGGAGCAGATCACCTTTTTGGGCCTCCTCAGCGCCGATCACTCTGGTTTCGTCTCCCTTAATCAGATTGACCACTTCCGGCCGCATATCCACCGCGTCCATGATCTGTCCCCGGCTTTTCTTCACCGCCAGTTCCTCAAAGTATTCACCGATACGGAAAAACAGCATAACGCCCACGGCCTCCGGATATTCCCGGATTGCAAACGCGCCGATCGTCGCAAGGCTCATCAGAAAATTTTCATCAAAAATCTGTCCTTTTCCTATATTTTTTATCGCGGTCAGGATAATCTTTCCGCCCAGAATCAAATAGGCAAGAACAAACACCGGAAGCGTAATCCCCATTCCAAAATCTGCCCGTTCCAACAATATTCCCGCAGCCAGAAGAACTGCCCCGGACAGAATTTCCGCCAGATTCTTCTTTTGTTCCTCCTTCTCTTCCCTTTTCTTTTTCCGTTCCGCCTCTTTTTCCTTTTTTACGCTGCCCGCCGCAGCATCCCGGAATACGACCTTTACTTCCGGTTCAATAGAAGAACAGATTTCCTGAATCTTCGGAAGCATCTCTTCTCCATGTTCCGCATAAAGCCAGAGCTGCTTTGTAGAATAGGTGATGATGGCATCCTCTACCTCCGGAAGTTCTGCAATTTTTCTCTCCATCTTTGCCGCACAGTTGGCGCAGCCCAAATTCTCCAGAAGAAACACATGCTTCATGGCCTCATCCACTTTGGGAATATGTCTTTCATGCACTCCCTCTTCCCCATGATAATGTTTATGCTCTCCATCACATTCTTCTTGATGATGCGCATGGCCGCATCCGCATTCCTCTTCGTGATGATGTGCGTGACCGCATCCACATTCTTCTTCGTGATGATGTGCGT
>CALCMD010000101.1 GCA_937965795.1 uncultured Lachnospiraceae bacterium
GGAAGTTCATCGGAGCGTTGCCCCAGTCCGTGTGGGATATGCGGCAGGCTGCCCGCGTCCGGGGTAAGTAAGAGAACTATCGATTCCTCAAACGTACGGAACGAACGCAAACTCCCCGCCAAACCAGAATATCCCCTCCTATTCCCCCGCAGGCACACTGGAAAGCAGCCTGCAACGCAGGGTCACCCTGCTTCTTCCACCGAGCGTACAGGTAAAAAGCGTCATATCCCACTCTCCTGCTTCCATATCCTCCACCGCTATTCCCGGCAGCTCCTCCATGTCGACAACTTCATAGAAAAATTGATTCCCCTGCACATCCATGAACGAAATCTCCTCACCTGGCTCCAGGGTTTTCAGATTTCCGAAATGAGAGCTGTAGTTATGGGCGGCAACGATCAGGTCATGACTGTAAGCCGAACCTTTATAACGACACGGAGCCACCCGCAGTCCCGGATAGCTCCACCCGCTCAGAACAGGGAGCTTCAGATTCAATGAAGTGATTTGAAGAACGCCGATATACTCCCGTCCATCGATCTCGGCAACTGGCATCTCCATATCCGGATACTGTTCATAGAGCGGCCGCTCCGTCACTTCCTCCTGCTCTTCTTCCAAAGCGGAGTTTCTGTTTGCTTCTATCTTCTTTTCCAGTGGTTCCAGCGCCTTTTGTGCCGTGTCGGACGCTTTCTTTGCTTCCCATATGTTATAACAGGAAAGAAAAAGAGCTGCCACAAGCAGCAGCAGCCCACTGGAAATCAAAAGCTTTCCCTTTGTTTTTTTCATTGGTAACTCTCCCTTTGTCTGCGTAATACGCCAAGCAGTATCAGAAAAATTCCTGCCACGATGAGATACGGAACCGGCCACCAGAGCTGTCCTGTCTGTGGAAGCTTTGCGCCCGGACTGCCGCCTCCCGTTTGATTTCCACCTGGGTTATTTCCTCCCGGAGTGGAATTCGGATTTTTGCCAGTCCCTTGAAAAGTATTCGTGATCACAAAATTCTTCCCGCTTTTTTCAACCTTTACTTGATAGGAGCTCCCAGGCTTCTTCTCCGTAACTGCCCATTTATGTCCCGCCTCCAGCTTTTTCCAGGTATGCGTCCAGTTATTTGCTTTATTCAGCTTTACCTCTTCCTGAACCTTTCCGTCTTTTAAAAGCTGCGCCGTAACATTTGCGGGACGGTTCTTCTCATTTCCGGAATCCGACCATTTCTTTGTCACCTTCACACTGAGCTGTTTGTCCTTCTCGTGCTTCTCATACTTCGGAGAAATCACCGGATCATAATCCCAGGCGTCATCCGCTGTCAGATTCGGCAGGCTGATCAGCGCCGAGGACGGCTCATAATAGAAATCGCCTTTTTCGTAAAGCCCGCCCGTCACCAGATAAAGTCCTGCTGCCAGGTTTTCGAACTGTAACTTTCCTTTTTCGTCCGTCTTTCCTTCCGCCACAGCCTTTTTCCCATCTCTCTGGACGTAAGCGGCAAGCGTCTGGGCCGCCGTATGCCAGCCGTCGCTGTCCAGATTCTCCAGAGATACGGGATATTCCGCAAAATCGCCCGACAGCGTGAAAGCCACATCCTCCGAAAGATCCGCCACCCGGTACAGAGAAAACGCCGCATCTTCAAATTCGCAGGAGAGCGTCACGGAAACTTTTTTCTCAAGCTCCGGTCTCGTATGTGCAAATGCCGTGTGCGGTATGCCAAAGGAAAATAGAACTACCCCGCAAAGCAAGAGCCGCATATGCGTTCTCTTTTTCAGAAACCATCTCATTTCCGTTCATCTCCTTTTCGTTTTTTTCGTCCCGCCGTGCTGACTAGCAGCCAGATCAGCAGAATCACCAAAATCGGCGCTGCTACCAGAGGCGCCACCAGAAGAGGATCCATCACTGTCGCATCCGAAGGTATCCGGACGTTCCCTGCCTCCGTCTCCACCCGATGACCACGTACCAGCAGCCTGTGGGAATTGACTCCATAAGGAGTACAGGTGACAAGCGTGCAGTAATCTTTTCCTTTCACAATCGACAGATCGTTCAGATCCTGCGGCTCTACGATTCGTATCTGATCCACTTCATACGCAAGGGTATCGTTTAAAATGTGCATCTGAAAGCGGTCGCCCACTTCCAGTTCATCCAAATCCGTGAAAAGCTTTGCGGAAGGCAGTCCCCTGTGCCCGGAAATGATGCAGTGAGAACCTGCTCCGCCCACAGGAAGCGAAGAACCTTCCAGGTGGCCGATTGCGATCTGGAGCACGGTCTCATCCGTCCCATGATAGATGGGGAGGGATATCCGAATCTTCGGAATCTCCACATACCCCATAATTCCTGTTCCCGTCACATCCAGAATATTCTCATATTCCAGCTTTTCCTCCTCTGTCAGCTTCCATAAAATCCCTGTTTCCGCCAGAGAACGGTTATAATCCTCCGCCGCTCTCCACATTTCCTCATACTGCGTTTCATCCAGTTCTCCTACATCCTTCACATAAGTCGCAATCGCCCTGGACTGATGCAGAGAATTCCAATAGTCGCTCACGGAAGGATACAGCATCAGGCAAATACCTGTCAGCAAAAGCAAAACAAGTATAATCGTTGATAAATGTTTCTTCATAAATTTTTATGCCAAAATTATTTCTCGCAGCTCATACGTCTCTTTGTAATCAGAAGAATCGCCGCGCCAACGACCAGGATTGCACCAATGACATAGAACATCGTCGTACCAATGCCGCCGGTCGAAGGAAGTGTTGATCCCTTATGGTTCACAACCTGTGTCGTAATATTTGTGAACGTAGCGTCTGCTCCCTGTCCGTTTTTGTTTACTGTGAAAGTGGCGTCTGCATTTGTCCCTTCTACTGTCAGACTTGTCAGCTTCGGATCTGCCGATTCCTTATCATAAACAGCTACGACTTTGAAATCAATCGGCTGAATGGAATTGTATCCTTTCGGCGCCGTATCCTCGACTAACCGATAGTCTCCGGCAGCCAGTCCTGTAAAGGTAAAGGCAGAGAGCGTCCCATCTGCGCCAAGTGTCTTTACATCTTCGTATGAGCCGTCCGCTTTTTTCTTCTTCAGTGTAAACTGCGCGCCGATCAGAGCTGCATTGCTATTGTCTCCGTCTACCTTGTTTGCTACCAGCTCAAAGGTAAATACGGTAACCTTATCTGTCGGCGTTGTTCCTGTTCCTGTTCCATTCGGATTGTTGGAGAATTCCAGGTGCGCTTCATTCGGGTTTCCAACGCCTGCAATCACTGCCTGCTCGTTCAGGGTCGCCGTGTATTCTACCACGATTGCGCTGTCCTTTGTCACACCGGTAATTCCCTTCACGTTCGCACAGGTCACTTCAAGGCTGCATCCGTCTGCCAGTCCTTCGGTCGTAACGGTAAAGCTGCTCGTAATATCCTGATCTCCCAGTGTGACTTTGACACTGCCTGCATCAAACGTCAGACCCGTCGAGAGGGTATCATGGAAGGTATAGCTGTAAGTCGTATAAGTATCCAGCGTGGATGGCATCGTACCGGTCAGCTTAAACGGAACGTGCGAACCGATTGCATAATTTGCGCCATCCTGCCACGCGTCATCAAAATCCTTTACTTTTTTCGTCAGCGTCGGTACCGAAGACTTCGGGCTAACGGTTACATTCGCTACCACTCTCAGAATCACAGCCGTAGCAGCATCATTTCCTGTCACCGTTTCTGTATCCTTTACCAGATAATAACCTGCCTGCAAATTGGAAAGCGCACAGCTCGTAGCGTCCTCTGCGACTTGGGCTGTTTCAGAAGCTGTATTCAGGTTATTGACTGCCACTTTTGCAAATGCCGCCACGAAAGCAGCATCGTCTTTCTTCTCTTCCAGTTTCTTTGCTACCTCAGCCGCTGTCGTGCAGCCATCATACGTCGCAGCATCCGCAGCCTTCAGAGCGCTCAGCAACGCCGTACCGTTTACGCCGGTTCCCCATTCAATATTACTCAGCACGCCATCTGAAAGATCACCGGAAAAAATCTGATAGGCTCCGTAGGTATGTCCTGCTTTGGTATCGTTGACCGTAATCGTATACGTTGTTCCATCGACTGCTCCTGCGGTAAGTGTCATAGCCGCCAGCATCACCAGTGTCAGCATAAGGCTGACGATTTTCTTTCCATACTTCATAGTTTTCTCCTTTCTGTTCTCACTTTCTTCTTTTTCAGTTCAGAAACTGACCTGCATTTCTACATGAATTTGAACCTCCTCCCTCCTTTTCTTTTTATGATGAAGAAGCCGTAATGCCGCTTTCACAGGCAGCATACCGCTTGTGAGATACCTTCTCATTTGCTATTTTAGAAATCCAAATTTCTTTAACGGCCATACCCGAAAAACCAGTTTTCCTACAATCTGTTCCTCCGCCACGCTTCCCACCGCCTGGCTTCTGGAATCTACAGAAACGCTGCGATGATCTCCCATCAGAAACCAGCGGTTCTCCGGCACCTGGAAAGGCAGATCAATGTCGCACTCGCCAAGCGATCTTTCGGACAGATAGGGTTCATCAATCTCTTTCTCATTCACAAACACGGTTCCGTCCGCATCAATATCTACCCAGTCTCCCGGTCCGGCAATCACGCGCTTCACCAAAACCTTATTATTATAATAAAATGCCACCACATCTCCGGTTTGGAAACCTGAACCCTTCAAAGATACCACGATGTCGCCTTCATCCAGTCCCGGCGTCATCGAATGCCCGTAAATCTGCAAGACCGGAAGAAAAAGCACCGCCACCAGAACTGCCATCGCAGCTACCGTAATCAGAGTAAATACTGTGTTTCGAAAAATTCTTCCATAACGCCTTCTGTATTTCACCCGTAAAATCTCCGTTTCCAGTTCATCCACCGTCGGCATCGGATTCTCTTTCTTTTCTTCTTCCATTCTCTAAAACGCTTCTATCCTTTCTATATGCCCAGAAGTCCCCGCAATTCCTCATGCGTCTCATAGAACTTCTCCAGGCGTTCTTCTATCGTTTCCCATTTCTTTTCAACCTGAACTTCTGCCTCCTTTTGCAGCTCATCGCACTGTTTTCTCGTCTGCTGTATCAGCTCTTCGCACTGCTTCTGCGTCCGTTCCGCCAGCTCCTCACACTGTCTCCGTGTGCTTTCTTCCGTCTGTATGCACTCTTCCTGTATCTTCTCCTGCTGCTTTTTCGCTTTCTCCACCATCTTCTCGGCTTTTATCTGGCTGCTCTTTTCCCTTTCGGCGCAGATCTCTTCCTGCCGGCTGCTTAAGGTCTGTATATTCTCCAGATACTGCTCTGCCGCCGCCTGCGCCGCCACAAATACATCGTTTATCTGCAACGCGGCTTCTGCAATTGATCCCGCCTCATTCAAGCGGATTTCCCGGCATCTGAGCTGTTCCTTTGCCCCGGCAAGCTCTTTTTCCAGCCGCTCCGTCTCTTTCGTCTGTTCAAGCAGCAGTTCCAAAAGCTCTGCTCTTCTTAATTTCCCAAGTTCTTTTTTCATAAATTCTACTCCTGATCGTAAGGTTTTTCTTCCTCACAATTCCTGCGTGCAGGCATTTATCCTCCCTGTTGTCCGCAGAAATAAAAAATGCTGCAATTGTATTCATAACCGTAAGGCCATCATACGCTTTGCGGCATTGCTTTTGTATATAACTTTCACAAATTTGCTGTCTGCACTGATAGAATTTTAGCATATTTGACATATAAAGTCAATATTTACAAAATGATTTTAAGGGCAAGCCTGTAGGAAATGAAATTCCAGGCAATGCCCTTTGTTTTTGCTATTTTCTATTTATTTTCCAAAATCTTATCCAGGCTGACCAGCTTCACACTGAGCACGAAAATCTGCGTAGCTACTGCCAGCTCGTCCGGCGTCGGAAACGACGGCGCAATCCGGATGTTGCTGTCCTGCGGGTCTTTCCCATATGGAAACGTAGCGCCTGCCGGCGTCATGACCAGCCCTGCCTCTTTCGCCTTCGACACGATGGCTTTCGCACATCCCGGAAGGGAATCAAAAGAGATGAAATATCCTCCTCTCGGTTCGATCCAGCTTCCGATTTCCAGACCGTCCAGCTCACTTTTCAGTCCCTCAAGCACGGTCTCGAATTTCGGGCGCAGGCTTTCGGCATGTTTTCTCATGTGCTGAACCATGCCATGAATATCCTTAAAGAAACGCACATGACGAAGCTGGTTCAGCTTATCATGGCCAATGGTCTGGATCGCCATCTGCTTTTTGATAAATTCCAGATTGGCTTTCGACGCGCCGATTGCGGCCACGCCGGAACCCGGAAAGCTGACCTTTGAAGTGGAACAGAACTTATATACCATATCCGGATGTCCTTCTTTTTTACACTCCATCAGAATCTCCACCAGATTATCCTGCTTATCATCATACAGATGATGGATACCATAAGCATTGTCCCAGTAAATACGGAAGTCCTCAGCCGCCGGGTTCAGTCTGGCAAACCTGCGCACCGTTTCATCCGAATATGTGATCCCCTGCGGATTGGAATATTTCGGGACACACCAGATTCCTTTCACCGCAGGATCATTGTTAACATATTTCTCTACCAGATCCATGTCCGGCCCATCGGCTGTCATCGGGATGTTGATCATCTCAATCCCGAAATGCTCCGTAATTGCAAAATGCCTGTCATATCCGGGAACCGGACAGAGAAATTTAACTTTATCCAATTTGCACCACGGAGTGCTTCCCATAACCCCGTGCGTCATGGAACGTGACACCGTATCATACATAATATTCAGACTGGAGTTCCCATAAATAATAATGTTATCCGGAGATACCTCTGTCATATCCGCAAGCAGTTCCTTTGCTTCCCTGATACCATCCAGCACGCCGTAATTTCTGCAATCCACGCCCTCTGTGCACTTTAAATCTGTTTCGCTGTTCAGCACATCCATCATGCCCATTGCAAGATCAAGCTGCACGGCAGACGGCTTTCCCCTGGACATATCCAGTTTCAGTCCCTTCGCCTTAATCTCTGCAAACTGTGCCTCCAGTGACGCTTTTTCCTGAAGTAATTCTTCCTTACTCCTGTCCTTATACGCTGTCATAATCGTCCTCCTCTTAAAATGTCTTTCTCTGAAATACACCTGTACGCATGTGGTGAATTTCTCCTTTGCAATTTTATTACTCTAAAGGAAATTCGTCAAGTATTTCTTTTTGGATGGCAATACTTTCTTGTTCTTTTACCGTTCCCATACCATAAAATATTCTCTTTCTCCGGTAGAATCGTCCATATTTTCCGATTGAATCACAAAATCTTCTCTCTGATAGAATTTTACTGCCCGTATATTCTTCTGGTATACGTTCAGACTTAATCGGTTTTTTCCGTTTTTTACAAAATTTAACAGCATACTGCCTATCCCGTTTGACTGCGCTTCGGCGCAGACAAAGATTCCCGCAATATAATCGCCGCTAAGTCCGACAAAGCCCTGTATGGTTCCATTCCCGCTTTCATAAACATACACTTCTGCCTGTAAAATCATTTCTTTCACGGATTCAAAATGATCCCGCCAATATTGTGCAGAAATAAAATCGTGGGCTTCCCTGTTGGCGCTCAGCCAAATATCCGCAACTCTGTGAATATCCGGCTTCTGAAATTTTCTAATCATAACTCCTTCACCCATTTCATCAAAATTCTAATTTTCCTCCTCCGCGTAATTGAATTTTTTTAACGCCGTCCGGTTCAGGTTATTCACAAGCTCTTCCCTTTCTTCCTCTGGTAAATCTTCGATTCGTACTTCCTTTCCGTCAATCACTACCAAATTGAGTATCTTCAATTTACCACCCCCCTGCTTTTTTGGCAAGATTCTTTGTCTTATTTCCTCCTGTTACATGGTTATTCCCTACTGTTTGTACACCTTGCCTGCTTTTTACCTCAAAAGCGTTCTTTCCTGCAAGGGTAAAGACGTTTCCTGTGCGCAGAGGTATTTTTTAACCTCCGTCCACATATATTCAAACCAGGAGCGTGATCATTTATGAAACAGACAAAAAGAACCTTTCGGGAAGCGGCTCTTTACGTGCGTGTCAGTACCGCCATGCAGGACGAGCTTTCCCCGGACGCCCAGATTCGTCTTGGGCTTGACTATGCAAAGAAAAACGGCCTGCACGTAGCAAAGGAATCGATTTTTGCAGAACACGGAATCTCAGGACGCCATGCCGGGAAACGCCCGGAATTTCTTCGCATGATTGCCGCCGCCAAATCGGATTCCCATCCTTTCGACGTAATCCTTGTCTGGAAGTTCAGCCGTTTTGCCCGTAATCAGGAAGAAAGTATCGTCTATAAAAGTCTGCTTCGCAAAAAGTGCCATGTCGACGTCGTCAGTATCTCCGAACCTGTGATCGAAGGGCCTTTTGGCAGCCTGATCGAACGCATCATCGAGTGGATGGACGAGTACTATTCCGTACGTCTTTCCGGAGAAGTCACCAGAGGCATGACAGAAAAAGCCCTGCGCGGGGGCTATCAGGCGCGTCCCCCTCTGGGCTATCGGATTATGGAACACGGAAAACCTCCCGTCATTGTTCCGGAAGAGGCGGACACCGTGCGTCTGATTTTTGATTTTTATGTAAACCGGAACATGGGACTCTTTGAGATCGCCCGTGAAATGAACCGTTTAGGACGTCTGACTTCGCAGGGCAAAGCTTTTGAACGCCGTTCCATCGAATATATCCTCCAGAACCCGACTTACTGCGGGATGATCCGCTGGAACCGCATGACCAACGAAACGAAGGAAATAAAACCTGAGGAAGAATGGATTATTGCCGAAGGCCATCAGGAGGCCATTATTGGAAAAGAACTTTTTGAACAGGCGCAGGCCCGTTTTCAGCATGAATACACCCGGAAAGGCACGCGTCCCTCTTCCACTTATAAACACTGGCTTTCCGGGATTATAAAGTGCCCGCATTGCGGCCGCACGATGATTGCCAAAAGAGTCCGGGGAAGGGATTACTGCTATTTCACATGCTATGGTTATTCCAAAGGAAAATGTCTGGAGTCAAACTCCGTCAGCTCCCGCATTCTGGAACCGGCTGTTTTAAACGCCATCCGTAATGTCCTTGACACAAAGAGCCTCTCCTTCCGTTATATGGAATACCGGCCCCCGGTGGAAAGCAGCCGTCCTGCAATGCTGCGGGAAATGCTTTCCCGCCTTTCCGGAAAGGAACGCCGGATCAAAGAAGCTTACCGGGATGGGATCGACACCATCGAAGAATATAAAGAAAATAAAGAGCTTCTCGCCCGTGAGCGCGCCTCTTTAGAGGCTGAACTTGCCACGCTGGAAACCCCGGCGCCTGATGATGAAGAGGGCATAAAAAAACAGATGCTTACGCGCATCCATAATGTGTACCACATGCTGCAATCCGATTCTGACATCGCAACGAAAAACGAACTGCTAAAAAGCGTGATCGAAAAAATCGTATATGATAAAAAAGAGGATTCCCTGAAGCTTTATTATCTCTACAGACCTTGATGTTACCGGGCTTTTTTGTTTTGCAGGTTCTTACCGTTTGGTCATCCAATTCGGGCAGCTCACCCGCTTCCCATCACAATACTGGGTCAGAATCGGCTGTTTTACATTTGGCCGGGACAGATAGCTTTCAAACACCTCATCTACCACCTCGGAAATACTTTCAAAAATATTTCTGCCGTAGATCCACTTATGATCAAATGCCGTGGACGAAGTAATCGTAAAATCAAACCCCTTATTCCGATACCACTCCGTATACACCCGGTTCAGTGTAAAAGACATAATCGCCAGTACATTCGCCATGATGGTGGTTCTTGGCCAGGTAGCATAAATCTCACTGGACGCCACATTTTTGATATAATCCCGGTAACGGATATAATAATCCGTAGCTGAACTGTCTGCCGGGGAACCGTCATGGACTACGATAAACTCAGGAATTACCACGCGGCTCAGAACAATTTCCCCCGTCTGGCTCACCGGCTTGATTTCCGCTTCCGCAATTTTCGGCGGATACTCCCCATAAAGCGTATGTGCGGGAATTACAATGTCCTGATATTCCTCCGGCTGTTCTAACGGTACCATTCGCACGTCCTGCAACGCCATGGCTTCGGGAAGAATCTCCGCTCCTGAAATCGTCACTGGTTCATAACCCGGCGCCGTAATCTGCAAGGTGTATTCCGCATAGGGCTGGGATGAGGACGGCTCCATGCTGTACTCCAGCGGCGGCGCCGCCAGTTCCAGTGTTTCTGTCTGCCCGTTTGCGTCTGTAGTGACCTGTTCGATCGAACTCTCAGGATCGCCCGTATAGGAAATACGGATTCTGGCATTCTCAATCGGGCGCGCCTGAGAATGTACCTGTATCCTCAGCTTCCCCTGATCCACATGGTCCTCCTGCATCGCTCTTACATCATTCTTATCCATATCTGCCTCGAAATTATTTCATTGCTTAAAATATATTCCCGCTGGCCTTTCCCTATTCCGTAAAGCAGAACTTTCCACGCTAAAAGCCTGTGGGGTTCGCTAGATATAATAGATCCACTCTCCTGTTCCGTTCATTTCTTCCTTCTCATCCACCAGATCTGCCAGCGTACGTTCATTCAAAAAAGCCGTAATTGCCTGATTGATTCTGTCCCAGACCAGATCCCAAATCGCGCTTTGAATCTCATCCATCTCTTCCCGGTCAGTCACCTCGTCCACAATGGAAAATTCACCTTCCAGTGCGGTGAGCACATCTCCCACTTTAATTTCTTCTGCCTTCCTCGCCAGCATATAACCGCCCTGGGTTCCTTTCTGGCTCTTTACGATTCCCGCTCTGCGCAGTTCTGCAAAAATCTGCTCCAGATAGTTCAGGGAAATCTTCTGGCTTTTTGCCACATCCGCCAGAGGTACTGCCTCTGTCCGCAGATGAGACGCCAGCTCCACCAAAGCCCGCAGGCCATATCTTCCTTTTGTTGATATCTTCACTGTGCGCCTCCGACTGTTTTTTGTCTGCTTTTGACCAAATCCCGAATCTGCCCGATCGTAACATCCCGAACCGTGTCTCTTAGCAGATTCCATATATGATTCCATGTATTTTTTGTCACACACTTCTCACAATCCATGCCGCAGTCTGTCTCTTTTGTAAGGCATTCCACCGGCGCCAGATTTCCTTCCACCGCCATCAAAACCTCCAAAACCGTAATCTCACCGGCTTCTCTTGCCAGGCAATATCCCCCGCAAGCCCCTCTGGTGCTCTTCACAATGCCTGCCTTTTTCAGCATGGATACAATACGCTCCAGATATTTTTCCGAGAGATGCCGTCTCTCGGACACGCTGCGGATACTCACCAGATTTCCGTCGCTGGAGTAAATTGCCAGATCCACCGCGGTTTCCAGAGCGTAGATTCCTTTTGTAGATATTTTCATACGCATCCTCCGATTTTTCATGCAGCCTTTGACCTCAACATCATAACATAAAAATTTTGAAAAGGAAAGCGTGCAGACTTCCAAACTTCCGAAGTCTGCACGCATCTTTTAAGCTGCCGTTATTTCACTCTTACTTTAACCGTTTTCTTTACGCCGTTGCATTGCACCGTAATCTTACAGCGCCCTGCCTTCACGCCCTTGATAACGCCTTTCTTAGTGACAGAAGCCACTTTCTTATTGCTGCTCTTATAAGTGATTTTTCCGGTCGGTACTGCTTTTACTTTGATCTTCGATTTCTTACCCTTCCTGAGCACAACCGCTTTCTTGCTTCTAATCTTCAAAGTCGGCTTTTTCACTGTAATCGTACAGGACGCCTTATAGCCTCCCGCAGATGCTGTAACCACTGTCTTTCCAGCTTTTTTCGCCGTTACTTTTCCGTCCTTCACCGTCGCTGCTTTCGGGTTCGATGAAGTCCATGTCACAGCTCCTGTGACGCCCGATGCTTTCAGGGTCACCGTCTTTTTGCCCTTCGTATAGATCGTAGCGCTCGTCTTATCAAGCTTCAGGGATGTCACTGTCTGCTGCTTTTTCTGAAGGCCCGCAATCGCTTTTTGCAGGTTTGCCAAAGCGGTATCCAGTTCTTCTTTTGTACTGCCGCTGCTTGCCAGAACACTCTCCGCCCTCTTCAAAGCAGTCTGGAAAACATTCCAGCTCTCCGGCGTATATTCCGTGCTCTTTAACGCCTTCGCCTGTGCGATCTGCCCGCTCAGGCTTTCTTTTACGCCGGAAACGTCCTGAGCTGCCGTCACAAAACTGATAGAATACGGTTTTGACGCCACGCCGTTCTTATCATACGCAACTACAGATATTGAGTAGCTCTTTCCTGGCTGAAGGTTCTCTAACGTTGCCGTCATGATCTGTGCGTTTTCATCCGACACAGCCACTTCTTTCAAAACTGTATCGCCATCCATGATCTGATACTTTTCAATTCCCACAATATCCCAGGCAGCCGGCCAGCTAAGTGTCACGCTGGTTTCACCAGCTTCGGAAACCTCCACTTTCTGCGGCGCTGCCGGAGTCGTTGCCGTCTCGTTTGCCTGATATTTGTGCGCGCCGATATCCGGAGTCTCCGTAGCCGAGATCGCGTTTCCGAAGAAATCTTTTTCGCATAACTCTTTGCCGTTGCTGTCCGTGATAACCTTTCCTGCGCCGATCGCCGGTGAATTTTCCGCCAGCTTATAACCTTCAAACGCACTTCTTACTGCCGGGTCCTCATGCAGACGCGCTACGCCAACCGGAGAAGCCGGAGCGGTTCCGGCCTGCCGGAATACCTGTGTGCCCGCAGGCACGGATACCGCCGCGGTATCGCTTGCCGGTGCATTCGAATAATTATAATACAGGTTATTGCTGTATGTCTTGTTCGTACCTCCTACATTCCAGTTCTCTTCTCTCGCCTCTGAACCTGAATAATAGAAAATATTGTTTTCAGCAATCATCGCTCCGCCGCTTCGGTCCCTCAGAAGCGGAACGCCCTCTTTCACATAGAATACGTTGTTGTATACGTGTACCGTCGGATTTCCAAATGTGTCCAGAACCGATCTCAGATCTTCCTGGCTGATGTTATAACGGAAGGTCGTGCGATATGCTTCTGACAGACAAACCATGAAGCATCCGCCCTCATTGTTGTGGCTGTAATTATACTGGTAAACCGTTCCGTCCGCCCAGTCCGCATCCCATGCCTGACCGTCGCCGTTTTCATTGTTTACGTTTTTCGTGTCAAATGCCTCGTTGTACTGGAAAACTGCATCCTTGCATTTCCACGGCCAGATTCCCGCCGCAAATCTCTGGGTTTCCCCACATGGACCATAATCTCCGCTGTGCATCTGCCTTGCCGCTCCATCCGACACATTATACTGTACCAGCGGGCGGTCGCAGTACATTAAAGTGATGGAATCACCGCCTGCGTCTTTTACATAATTGTTCTGGATTACGACATTCGTAGAACCATACTGACGGATGGTTTCATCTGAAATCGCGCTTCCCTGGAACCGATCCCATTTTGTCGTATACCCAACGGCAATTCCCCAGCGGTTTACATTCTTCACGGTACAGCCGTCAATCAGGACGTCGTCATAACGGGAAATTCCCGTAGCCGCCTCATTATGCGGCTCGTATACGGTAAAATAAATACCGCCGTTGTTCATGTGCTTATCATAGACATTGCCGATAACATCATGAATGTTCAGATTCTCCAGATGGATGTGCTCAATCGTTCCCTTATCCTGCGCTACTGCCGCTACACCGGTACGATCCATCATATCGGTCGCATTGTAAATGGTATCAATCTTTGGATTCCTGTTTACGATCTCCAGATTCCTGATCTCAATATACTCGGTGTCATACAGCAGAATGGAAGAAGATACATAGCCTCTGTATTTGTGCCAGTTATTATCCAGGCTCTTTCCATAATTCTGGAACCAGACCCCCTGTCCGTTCGTATCAATGACTGGCGCCGCGCCTTCCCCATACTTATCCACGACGATTGGCGCTTCCTTGCTTCCGCTCTGCTCATACAGATGCAGATAACCGTTTTTAAATACGGAACCGCTCTCCAGAAGAATCTGATCTCCCGGCTTCAGCTCCAGGCTGTTAATCTTCTGCAAGCTGTAAAACGGCGTGCTCTGGCTCATTCCATCATTTGTATCCTTCCCGTGAAGGCTGCTGACGTAGTAAGTCGTTCCCGTGGTCTCTGCTGCTTTCTCCGCCGCTTCAGCCCCCATGACCGGAGCTGCTGTAGAGCAGAGCACTGCCAATGCTGTTATAACTGCCAAAATTCTTTTTTTCATCATAGCGCTCTCCTCCTTCTTATTGCACTTCATAGCCAACGCGTATCTCTGCGGCAGAACCAAAAGTCTTTCCTTCCACCTGTGATACGGTCTCCAGACCTGACAATCTCACATAACGCGCGTTCACCTGTTCAAACTTCGCATACTTATCAGAAGTATTCTGCGCCCATGTCCCCGCATTCACCTCTGTCCATGCGTCATTGCTGTTCTGCCGGACCTCGACTTTATATCTCAGGAAGATACCGTTCTGGCTGCTCTGTCTCGGCACATATTTCACCATGCCTACCGGCTTCACGGAGCCGAGATCCAGCTCAATCCAGACGTCGCTCTGTGCGCATCCGTCCCATGCGGTATGCCACATCGTAGATGTATTGCCATCCAGCGCCAGATTTCCGCCGCCCTCCGAGTCATTGCCCGACTGATAGCTTCCCACCGTCGCTGTCATGGTGGTACGGTCATATTCCTCATATACTTTTGCGATCTCTACCGCATATACCTTCGGCGTGCCGCCGCTTCTGGATATCTGCACGGTCATATCCGCTGTCATGGTATCCTCCGGCTGCGCTTCCTGGCTTCCTTTCATCACTTTTAAGGTGACGTCCTGTGCGTAAATAAGCTGTTCTGCCAGCTCTGCCACTGTCATATTCCCCGGCACATCCGAAATACTGTTTTCCCCAACCGTCAGAGCGCTTCCTCCAACTGCCCGGATTTCCAGGACATTTTCTGCCGCCGCAGACTCGAAGGCTCCAATATCCGGCTGTACGCCAATACGGTTTCCAAAGAAATCATATTTCGGAGCGCCTTCCACCCAGACTCCCGCATTGATTGCCGGCGAGTTCGCTTTCAGTTTATAACCGTCATAAACGCTTCTGTCGTGCAGTTTACCATCCGCCAGAACATCTGTCGGAGCTGTTCCTGCATTCTCAAAGAGCGGATCAGCCGAAAGATTGCCCTCCGGGACGGTCATACGGTCGTCGTATCCATAAAAGATATTATTTTCGTAGGTATGTTTGTTATATGGAACATTGGCTTCTGTCGCTTTATTTGTGCTCACATTGTAGAAAATGTTGTTCCGGATGTTTGCCGTTCCATAGTAGAAGGTCGGATTATGTATCTTGGTACTGTTGTCTCCTCCAATATAAAATACATTATTGTAAATCTCTCCCTTCGGGTTTCCTGAAAGAATGAGCAGTCCCTTCAGGTCGTTCTGGCTGATATTATAGCGGAAAGTTCCGTTATATGCCTCGCCTGCACAGAACATAATACATCCGCCGCCATTGTTGTGGCTGTAATTATACTGATAGATGGTTCCATCGGAAGAGTCGATGTCCCAGGGCATTCCATCCTGGTTGTCTACCATATCAAACGCCTCATTATACTGGAAAACAGCGTCCTTACATTTCCACGGCCAGATTCCCGCGCAGACATATCCATAATAGCTGGAATACCCTCCGTTCGCCACATCCATATCGGCGCCGCCTCTGTCCAGCACGTTATTCTGAACCAGAGGACGATAAGCGTACATCGCCACAATCCCATCGTTTCCGATATCCTTTACATAGTTATTCTCAAAAACGATGTTTGTATGCCCGTAAGTCTTTGCGGCTTCCTCTGAAATCGCCTGTCCGTTAAATTTTGCATGCTGGTAAGTATAACCTACACAGATTCCCGCTCTGGAAACGTCCCGCACATAGCAGTTCGTAATCCGGATATCATTATATCTGGCGATTCCCGTTTCTGCTTCGTTCTCCGGCTTCAGAACATTCATCTGGATTCCGCCGTTGTCCATATGCTTATCGCCAATGTTTCCATCGACGTCATGAATGTACAGATTATCCAGGTATACATGCTCCATTGTTCCGCCATCCTTTGCGGCGCCTGCCACTCCGGTACGGTCCATACGCAGATTGTTCGGTCCGTTTGACTGGCTGCTCGCCTCATCCACGCTTACCACTGCTCCTTTAAAGTACTTAAAGTCATCCGATCTGTTTGTCAGCTCCAGATCACTGATTTCTACAAAGTCCACATCATAGAGCAGAATCGTGGATGACACATACCCGGTTCGTCTGTGATTCGCATTATCTAATGTAGCGCCATAATCCTGATACCAAACTCCCTGTGCATTTGCATTAATGACCGGCTTTTCCGTACCCTCGCCATAGCTGCTGATTCGAATCGGCGCCTCCGCCGTTCCATGTACATCCTGAAGATGAATGTACGCATCGTTAAAAACAGAGCCTTTTTCCAGCAAAACCTGATCTCCCGGCTGAAGTTCCAGGTCAATCAGCTTATCCAGTGTCTCCCATGCAGTATTCTCCGATGTTCCGGCTCTGGAATTATCTCCATGAAGACTGCTGATATAGTAAGTCGTACCCGTATGAACCGTCTCAGCCGCATTCACCGAAATGGCAGGAAGAACGCCCTGACTCGTTCCCGCCACCGAAAGTGCACATAAAAGTGCCAACACTCTCTTTTTCATCTTGTTCTCCTTTCCAAATAAAATATTATCTCCGCATAAAAGCACCTTCTAGTATACTAAAAATCCCTTAAAATATCTATCTTATTTTTACTTTAATCCACACTTTTTTCTGCACGCCATTGCAGCTTACGGTAATTCTGCTCTTGCCTTCTTTTCTGCCCTTTACAACGCCTTTTGATGTAACTGTGGCAACCTTTTGATTGCTGCTTTTCCAGGTCATCTTCCCGGCCGGAAGCGCTTTGGCTTTTATTTTTACTTTTTTTCCTTTTTTCAGCGTAATCGTCTTTCTTCCCGTAATCTTCAGCGTCGGTTTCTTTACCGTAATGGTGCAGACGGCCTTTTTCTCTCCCGCACTCGCTGTAATGACCGTTTTTCCAGCTTTCTTTGCCGTCACCTTTCCATTTTTGACAGACGCCGCCTTTGGATTCGAGGATGACCATGACACCGTACCGCTTCCCTGTGGCGTTTTGACCTTCAGCGTCAGAGTTCTTTTGCCCTTCGTATAAAGAACGGCGCTCGTCCTGTCAAGTGTCATCTGCACTTTCTGGAGCCCCTTCATTGCAGCGGTAAACTTCAGCGCCGCAACGTCAACTGCCGTTTTCGTACTGTTGCCATTCGCCATAACAGCTTCCGCATCTTTCCATGCTGTCTGGAACCATTTCCAGCTCTCCGGCGTGTAATCGGAAGCGCGGAGCCCTTTTGCCGTTTCAAGCAGCATTCTGAGGCGGGATTTCCCCACTTCCTCCTCTTTTCCGGCCATACCCGCCGTCCGGAACGTAATCGTCTGCGCCTCTGACTCATAGCCCTGCACATCATATGCCACAACGGACAGCGTATACTCTTTTCCAGGTTCCAGTCCCCCTATTTCTACTGTCGTTTCTTCCTGCACGTCTGCCAGAATCTTATCGCCATCCGATACTCTATAACCTGCAATCGGAATCGTATCATCCTGCACCGGCGTCCAACGCAGCGTTACGGACGTCTCCGAAGCGTCCGCCGAAATTCTCTGCGGAGCTGCCGGGACCCCTGGTTCCTCATTTTCCTGGTATTGATGGGCTCCCACATCAAAAACTGTCACATCAGATAAATCATTCCCGAAAAAGTCCTTCTCACTTGCTGACATACCGTTCCTGTCCTCAATCCTGATTCCAGCTCCGATCGCCGGAGAACCTTTTGCCAGCTTATACCCGTCAAACACGCTCCTGGCCCGTGCATCCCCATGTGGGAACACGATACCCGTTGTCGCTTCCGGCCCGCTTCCGGCATTCTGAAAGACAGGGGTTCCCGCCTCCACCACAATCGGATTTTCATCGCTCTCCGGTATGTTTGCATAATTATAATACAGATTATTGTTATAAAATTCCCGCGTCGCATTGTACGTCCATTTTTCTGTCCTGGGCGTATCTCCGGCATAATAGATAATATTATTTTCCACCATCATAAACCCATAATTGGTACGCCCGGTACGAATAAACGGTACGTTTTCCGCCATGTAAAACACATTGTTATATACATGCACCTCCAGGTTGCTGTCCGGAATATCCAAAGCTCCCCGCAGGTCATTCTGGCTGATATTATAACGGAACGTGGTGCGGTATGCTTCCTTTCCGCAGACCATGATACAGCCCCCTTCGTTATGATGGCTGTAATTATACTGATAAAGTGTTCCATCACCATAATCCGCATCCCATGCCTGCCCGTCCCCGTTGTCCCGGTCACCACCGTACTGATGGGTATCAAACGCCTCGTTGTACTGGAACACGGCGTCCTTGCACTTCCAGGGCCAGATTGCCGCCGCCACCTTGCCGCCGTTCGTACTCTTCGTATAATCAACGCTGTTAATCTGCCTTGCCGCCGCGTCAGAAATATTATATTCTACCAACGGGCGGTCACAGTACATCGTCGTAATCGCGTCTCCGCCCGGATCTTTCACATAATTGTTTCGGATCACGACATTGGCAGATCCGTATTCCGCTACGACTTCATCATCAATCGCCGCTCCGCCGAATTCCCCGCCAAAAGCCGTATATCCCACCGCAATTCCCCAGCGGTTTACATTCTCTACCACGCAGTTTTCAATCCGTACACCGTCATAGCGTGGAATTCCCGTCCCGGTCGTCCCTTCTTCCGTTAAGTCATGGGGCTGAAACTGCGTAAAATAGATCCCCCCATTATTCATATGCTTATCATAAACATTGCCGATGACATCATGCACATACAGTCCATTCAAAAAAATGTGATGGAGCGTCCCCCCATCCTGCGCCACCGCCGCCACTCCGGTACGGTTCATCACGTCCGGCTCATTGTAAACGTTTTCAATATCCGGCGCCCGGTTGACCAGTTCCAGATTGTTGATTTCAATATATTCACTGTCATATAAAAGGATTGACGACGACACATATCCCTGGAATTTGTGTGCCTTAATCCCTCTGTTAAACCCGTAATTCTGATACCAGATACCTTCTCCGTTGGTATCAAGGACTGGCAGCGCTCCTTCCCCGTATTTGTCGATGACAATCGGCTGTTCTTCGCTTCCGCTCTGCCCGAAAAGGTGCAGATACCCGTCTGTAAATATGGAACCGCACTCCAGCAAAATTCTGTCTCCCGGTTCCAGTGTCAGATCGTTGATTTTTTGAATACTGTAAAACGGCGTTTTTTCAGATAAGCCATTATTCGCATCCCGTCCGTGAAGCGTACTGACATAATACGTTGTCCCCGCCGTGTATCCCACGGGTTCTGCCGCCCTTGCGCCTGTTTGTGGAATCACCGCCGTACAGAACAGCGCCATTGCGCACAGCGCCGCCGACATTTTTTTTCTCATGGCTGTTCCCCCTTTCCTGATTCTCTTTTTTAACCTTCGCTTTTGTCTTACGGAAAATTGCACAGCAGTTTCCGGTAAGATAATAAAGTGTGTAGATTTCAGGATTCCGAAACCTACACACTTCTTCCTAATTTCTATTCATCCCAACCTTCATAAAATCTGATATTGACTGAAATCTGCCGCACGACTTCTCCGTCTTTCAGTGGAATATCACTCACATCCGTGATACGCGGCAGCTCCGGTTCTTCCTCAGCCAGTTCTACCAAAAGCCAGTCACAGGCCGCCTCATTTGCATTTTCCACCGCTTCGTCAAGGGTATCTCCCTCTCCGTAGCAACACTCCAAATCCGGAAAATATCCTTTATACGTTCCTTTTTCTGTTCTATGAAACACTGCGGGATATATAAATTTCATGGAAACTCTCCTATTTTACTTTTACTTTTACTGTTTTCTTAACGCCATTGCATGTCACCGTAATCTTACAGCTTCCTGCCTTCACGCCCTTGATGACGCCTTTTGCGGTGACAGAAGCAACCTTCTTATTACTGCTCTTGTAAGTGATCTTTCCGGTCGGTACTGCTTTTACTTTGATCTTCGACTTCTTGCCTTTTTTAATCGTAACAGATTTCTTTCCGGAAATTTTCAGCGTCGGTTTCTTAACTGTAATCGTACAGGTCGCTTTGTAAGAACCGGCAGACGCCGTAATGACAGTCTTTCCAGCCTTCTTCGCCGTTACCTTTCCATCCTTCACAACCGCTACCTTTGTGTTGGAGGAATTCCACGTTACGGAACCGCTCACTCCAGTTGCTTTCAGCGTCACAGTTTTCTTGCCTTTGGTATAGATCGTAGCGCTCGTCCTGTCAAGACTCAGAGACCCGCTCTGCGCTTTTTGCAGCCCCTTGACTGCCGCTCCCAGTTTCAACATCGCTATGTCAACAGCCGCTTTTGTGCTCTTGCTGTTGTTCAGGACCGCTTCTGCTTCCTGAATCACCTTCTGGAGACGGTTCCAGCTTTCTGCTGTATAATCAGCCGCTTTATAGGATGCCTTAATCTCCGCAAGTTTTGCTTCCAGGTTTCCTTTGCCTGTAGTATCCGGTATGATTTCTGTTCCCGCTGTCTTGAACGTGAACGTCTGCTCTGCGGATGCAACGCCCTTCACATCATATGCAACCACGCTCACGGTGTATTCCGTTCCTGCTTTCAGTCCTGTCAGCTCTGCGGACGTCTGCTTTCCTGCATCTACCAGAACCTTCGTACCGTCCATAACCCGGTAGCCTGCAATTCCAACCATCGGATCAAGTACTTCTGCCCAACTGATCGTTGCCGAAGTCTCAGATACTTCTTTTGTCTCTACTTTCTGCGGCGCTGCCGGAGCTCCTTCTCCCTGACCCGGCTGATACTGATGCGCGCCGATGTCAAATGTGGTCACTGCTGTAATGTCATTTCCAAAGAAGTCCTTCGTACATGCCTCCTCTTCGCGTCTGTTGTTCTGATCTACGACCACTTTTCCTTTGCCGATTGCCGGTGAATTTGCAGCCAGCTTATAACCGTCAAACGGGCTTCTCACATTCGGATCGTCATGACGGGCTGCCACGCTGTTGGCCGTTGTCGGCGCCGTACCCACCGCCTGGAAAATCTGAGCCGCATCTTTCGCAATCACTACGGCTGCCGTATCTTCCGCCGGCGCGCCTGTATAGTTATAATACAGATTGTTGCTGTAATGCTGTTTTGCCGCATTCTTCTGCCACATTTCCGCTCTTGGAGATGCTCCTTCATAGTAGATAATATTGTTCTCTACCAGCATATTTCCCTGTCCCTGACGATTTGCCATACGGATGAACGGCTGGCCTTCCGGAATGATGAATACGTTGTTATATACGTGTGCGTCACGGTTGTTCGTAATGTCCATCATACCCTTTAAGTCGCCCTGGCTGATGTTATAACGGAAGGTATTCCGGTAAGACTGATTCAGACAGAACATCACGCATCCGCCGCCATTGTTATGGCTGTAATTGTACTGGTAAATCGTACCGTCACCAGAGTCGGCATCCCATGCCTGTGCATCGTCATTCCCCCGGTCGGCACACTGCATATCATAACACTCATTATACTGGAAAAGTGCGTCCTTACATGCCCACGGCCAGATACCCGCCGCCACACGTCCGCCACGGCTGTTCGGTATCGTTCCATTGTTTGTGGTCGGATAAGAGGTCGCATCTGCCCTGAGATTTACATAATCTGTCGTGTTAATCTGTTTTGCGCAGCCATCCGCCACATTATATTCCGCTACCGGACGATGGCAATACATGAATGTGATTGCATCGCCTCCTGCATCTTTGACAAAGTTGTTGCGGACAAGCACATTCGTAGAACACCATCTCTCTGCATCCTCATCCGGAATGATGTATCCGGTTCCACCCTGAAGAAAATGCTTCCAGAATGCTGTATAGCCCACTGCAATTCCCCAGCGGTTCACGTTCTCCACCGTACAGTTCTCGATACGCAGATCGTCATATTTCGGAATTCCAAGTCCTGATTCTGTTTTCTCAAGCCCTGTCTCCGCATCTACCACCGGCACTCCGTTTTCCACAATCAGATCGGTCGGATACGCCACCGTAAAGTAGATTCCGCCATTGTCCATATGCTTATTATAAACATTTCCGATGACGTCATGGATGTACAGGCCGTTCAGATAAATATGCTCCAAAGCTCCCTTGTTCTGTGCAACGCCCGCCACACCGGTACGGTCCATCACGCTGGCCGCATTATAGGCCGTTTCGATTGCCGGCGCTTTATTTACGATCTCCAGATTATTGATCTCGATATATTCCGTATCGTACAACAGGATGGAAGAAGATACATAGCCCTGATGAACGTGCGCCTGATTATCCAACTGGTTTCCATAATTCTGATACCACACACCCTGACCATTCGTGTCAATGATCGGCTTTGCGCCTCCGCCGTACTGATCGATAACGATCGGCGCTTCCGCGCTTCCACTCTGTCCGCGCAGATGCAGATAACCGTCCGTAAATACAGAACCGCTCTCCAGAAGAATTCGGTCTCCCGGCTGTAATGTTAAGTCATTAATCTTCTGAAGGCTGTAAAACGGCGTCGCCTCCGACCTTCCGTCATTGCGGTCGCTTCCGTGGATGGAGCTAACATAAAAGGTACGTCCCTCCCACGTGTCTGCCGCTTCTGCTTTCGTGCCCGCTGCCGGAAGGAGCACAGAGCAAAACATAGCTGCCGCAGTTATTATTGCCAATATTCTTTTTCTCATCATCGCTCTCTCCTCCTTACTGCTGTGCCTCATGGGCTCCAATGTCCGGTGTAGCGCCGATTGCATTGCCAAAGAAGTCTCTGTCCGTGCCGCCCGTGATCGGTGTTCCTGCATTGATTGCCGGCGATCCTGCCTGAAGTTTATATCCCTCAAATGCACTCCTTTCATGAATGCTTCCGCCTGCGTTCGCTTCTGTCGGTCCTGTACCCGGATCTACGAATTTCGGATCGGATGTGATCGCTCCCGTCGGAAGAGTCACGCCGTTGTATCCATAGAAGATATTGTTTGCAAAGGTGCGGTTTGCCTGCACAATGGTTTCTCCTGATGCTTTACTCGTGCTGACATTGTAGAAAATATTGTTTTTCAGGTTGGCTTTTCCGCTTCCCTCAAATATTTTCGTGCTCAGATTTTTCCCTATATAAAATACATTGTTATAAATCTCTCCATTCGGATTCGTTGCCAGATGAATCAGGTTTCTTAAATCATTCTGGCTGATGTTGTAGCGGAATACGCCGTTGTATGCCTCCTGGAGACAGATCATCAGACATCCGCCGCCATTGTTATGGCTGTAATTGTACTGATAAATGGTTCCGTCAGAATAATCAATATCCCATGCCTGGCCATCCTGATTTCCGTCACCCACCGTATCAAATACCTCATTATACTGGAATACGGCGTCCTTACATTTCCACGGCCATACGCCTGCACAGAGATGCTGCCAGTAGGACTCATATTTTGCCAGATCCGCACCAGCTCTGTCCGCTACGTTGTTCTGTACCAGCGGCTGATAAGAATACATCGCCACGATTGCGTCATTTCCTGCGTTCTGTACGTAATTGCCTTCGATTAAAACGTTTGTATGACCATAAGTCTGCGCATTCTCATCAGAAATCGCAGCTCCATTAAATTTTGCATGCTGGTAAGTATACCCTACGCAAATGCCTGCTCTTGACACATCTTTGACATAACAGTTTGTAACTGAAATATCATCATACCGGGCCACACCGGTCGCCGCTTCATTTTCCGGCGGCAGTACATTCATCTGAATTCCACCGTTATTCATGTGCTTATCTTCAATATTTCCGTCTACATCATGAATATAAAGATTATTCAGGTAGACATGCTGCATCGTGCCGCCGTCCTTTGCGATACCTGCCACGCCGGTACGGTCGATACGTCCGCTGGTTTCCGGCACGTTCTTATTTGGCAGCGCGCTCTTAAAATAAGTAAAATCATCCGATTCATTCGTAATCTCCAGATTCTCAACTTCCACGAAATCTACGTCGTAAAGAAGGATTGTCGAAGATACATACCCTTTGTTCCTGTGATTCTGGTTATCTACCTGTCCTTTATAATCCTGATACCAGATTCCCTGCGAATTTCCGTTGATGACCGGTCTGCCTGCTGTCTCTGAACCATAGCAGCCAATCTTAATCGGCGCATCCTCCGTCCCGTGGACATCCTGAAGGTGGATGTATCCGTTAAATACCGATCCTCTCTCCAAAAGTACCTGATCTCCCGGCTGTAGCTTTACCTTTTTCAGCTTGTCCAGTGTCTCCCATGCCGTCTTTTCTGATGTTCCGTCCTGGGAGTTGTTTCCATGCGTACTGCTGATGTAATAAACTGTGCCGCTTCCGGCCGCACATACAGTATTCACCTGAGAAACCGGCAGATAATTCTGGCTCGTTCCCATAACAGCCAGTCCGCATAAAAATGCCAATGCTCTCTTTTTCATTGTTTTGCCCCTTTCGTTTTAATTGTTTATATTCTTTTTTGTAAAAAAGTATATACGTTCCTTATCACATTCAACGCTCATGTCCGCCGCACGTTTGGCAACAATTTCATCGTAATGTTCTTCTCTCAGCGTTTTATTGATGTGATCCTTGACTTCTTCAACGGGCGTCGCCTCATTGGCCGTCCGTTCGGTACACTCGATCAGATAAAGGCACCCATACTCGTCAAGCACTCCTGTACTCTCCCCGGCTTTCAGTTCATAGCCGTAATCCACAATGTCACTGATCGTCCTTGCATACTCCCGGAGATTTTCTTCCGTGACGTCTGCATGCGCCAGATAAGGCGAAAGCTTTTTGTCTGCTGCTGCAAGCTCTGCCAGGGAATGTTCTTTGTCCGTTTTTTTGTATAATTCTGTCATGCGGCTTTTGAATTCTTCCACCTCTTCCTCACTCATTCCTTCATTTTCATAAGGAATCATGATGTAGTCCAGCATAAGGTCATCTTCCTGCTGATAAGAAGCTTCATGCTCTTTATAATATGCTTCCCGCTCCTCATCGCTGATGTCCATTCCCTCATTCTCTTCCTCTTCGCAGTATCTTTTCTGAATGGTATCCATTTCATATTCCCGGTAAAGCTCCAGAGTATATTCCGAAAGCCCATAGACGACTTCGCCATTTGCAATCTTCTCTTTGCGGAGCTGGTTTTCTTCCTGCCACCGCTTTACCAGCGACTCATAGCTCTCATCCGAAACATATCCTTTTTCCACAGCCAGGCTGTAGACGGCATGTATGTACTTAAGCTGTTCCAGGGCTTCGTCCGCCAGCATTTCATAAGGCAGGGTTCCGTCCACCTCTCTCTCCCAGAAATCCGCATCCATTCCTGCGGCCGTTTTCCCGGAAATACTGCTGATCACTTCATATTTCTTCTGCGCCATCGCATCGAGAAATTCCTCTTTGTCAATTTTGGTTCCATTTATCGTCAGAGAAAATTGATTCCTATACACAAAAAAAACGGCAGAAGCAAGTATCGCTACTAACACGATTGTAATAATTATACAGATTTTTTTCTTCATTTATACTTCTCCTATTCACTTTGTACAATAATAACATTGACTTTCTTTCTTTTTCATTATATCATTTTGTTAGTTTCTTTTCTTGTTAAAAGCAGTCCACTTTATCCCATTTTTTATATAATTCGGAACTGAAAGGAGAAATTCCCCAATGAATACACTTTTATATGCGAAATCCGCCAACTTTTCTGGAAGTGATACGCTTTTTCTCGGCGCACAGACCATCATCAGTGCGACGAACCAGATACGGGAGCACCGTTACACCTTTGCAAAACACATCCACCAGTCCATCGAGATCTATCTCATCACCTCCGGCTGCTGCTGTATGGATATCACAAACCAGAAAATCGCCTGCAAAACGGGAGATTTCGTGCTGATTCCGCCGAACACTGTGCATTCTTTCTATCTGGAAACAGAGGACGCCTGCACGTTTCGTCATATCCACTTTGATCCCTCCCTGTTTTCCCGCTGGTATTTGAATCAGGCGGAGCCTTATCCTCTGGACCTTCTTACTGCGCTGATTTTCTCCTGTACCTCCCACTTTCATCTGCCCGTGGACGATACTCTCTCTCTGCTGATTTCCAAAATCATTCAACAGACAGAGAAAGGCGGACTCTCAAACGCCGCTCTCTCCACGCTGCACGTGGCGGAGCTTATGCTCCATCTGATCAATCTGGCCAACCTCGATCTGTCTCTGATGACAGACAGCAACAGCCGCACCCCAGAATATATCCGGTATGTTTCCTACACACTTTCCTATATTCACGAAAATTATACCGAAAAAATTCTGACTCAGGATATTGCGGATCATTTAAATATCTCCTCCCGTTACCTGAGCAAGCTTTTCTCTCAGCATATGAATCTGACTATCCTGAATTACATTAATATTTACCGCATCAATCAGGCCATTGAACTAATGACGGACCCAAGCCTGAGTCTGACCAGTATCGCATCCCAGGTCGGGCTGAAAGACTCCCAGCATTTTTCCAAGCTTTTTCGCAGCATCATCGGGCTTACGCCAAACCGTTACCGGAAGCTTCTGCTTCACGATATGTCAGAAGCTCATGCACTCTCCCGCATATCCAGAAAATAAAAAGGAAAGCATCTGTAAAATGTGGAAAACATTTTACGGATGCTTTCATACTTTCTATTTCTTATTTTTTCACGATTTTCACACTTTTTCCTGTCTTTGCTTTCCGGAAAAGCTTTGTATATGCCTTGTATTTCTTCTTCGGCACAGTGATTTTCGCTTTCACAGAAATTCCTTTGAACGCCTGTTTTCCAACGCTCTTCAAAACTGTGGATTTTACGGTTACTTTTTTCAGCTTCTTACAATTCCAGAATGCCTGCTTTCCAATCTTCTTTACATTCTTTCCAATCACTACCTGCGTCAGCTTTGTACACTTTTGAAATGCTTTTGGAGCGATTTCCGTCACCTTGTAAGAGTATCCGCTGATTTTTACCGCCTCCGGAATCGTGATTTTTTTGGCTTTTTTATTGATTACCTTTTGAACGGTTACCGTTTTTGTGGATGCCGTGACCTTAAACCTCAACGTCTTTGTTTGATAAAAGGCCGGAATAGTGTTTTCTACAGGAATGATCGGTTTATCTTTCCCGCCTGATTCGATTGGCTTCTTGGGCGGCTCTGCTTTTACCAGCGCAAGGGACGCCTGCTCCAGCTTTGTCCTTGCCGCCAGAACTGCCGCTTTATCCGCATTTTCGTCTGTCAGAATTGCCTGCGCCTGAGCAAGCGCGTCTGCATATTTCTTCCAGCTCTCCGGCGTATAATCCTTTTCCGCTTTCCCCTCCAGTGTCTTAAGATATGCCGCCAAATCGTCTTTCGCCGCAGTAACTGCCGGCACCAGAGCCGTAAAGGCATTCTCCAGTTTGTCCTTCGCCGCCAGAACTTCTGCGGCCTGGACATTTGCATTTTTCAGAACATCCCTTACCTCCTGCAATGCTTCCGCATAAACAGCCCAGCTCTGTGCGCTGTAGGCATTTTCGCCTTCTTCGCCCTTTTCAAAGAGAAGATTCCACAGCTCTTCTTTCGCTTCCTCCACTTCATTGGACGGATTGGAAACGCCCTTATTTAAGACGTCCATACCCAATACCCACAGATCTGTTCCTGACGCCTCTGTCGTATATTCGGTATTTGCTCTCGCCCACGCATATTCAAACTCAAACCAGTTGATACCGGAAGGGCTCGTTCCGGCAATCACTTCCTTCTGATAGGCAATCCACATGCTCCACCGCTCTTTATAGTAATCCCTCGTAAGTCCTGCCCACTGACGGTTTGAATAATCTTTCAGGCCGCCCGATTGACACTGGTTATAAGCGCCCCAGGTCGTAATCAGCGATTTCGCATTGAACTCATACAGGTCTTTCGAAAAATCATCCGTTCCATCCGCCAGCGCTTTCGCCTGTTCCACCCATGTACCGAGGAGAAACTCTTTTCTTGCGCCCAGAACCTTCTCCACTTTATCGATCAGGGCGAGGAACTTATCAGAAGCCGCTGTAAACTGTTCCAGGTTCCTTGCATTCAGAGCGCTTACCATATCACGATGAAGGCTCTGCGACTGATTGGAAAGCACCTGTTTCAGAATATCGGCCACATCATACAGATAACCGTCGCTGTCTTTTAAAATATCGTAGTCCTCCAGAAGAAGCTCTGCCGCTCTCTCCAGTTCGGACATATCGTAACTGATGACTGCATTTCCCCAGGTAGACGCCGCATTAATGCTCGTATTCGGTCTTGCATTAATATAGGACTCCGGCGCTCCCTGTCCGAGGTTGTTCAAAGACGCCTTATATACGGTATTCTCCAGAATCCGCATCGCCTGGTACGCATTCTCACTCTCCGCGCCATAACGTCTCGTCACATAATCACGCAGCCATGTCTCCGTGTTGATCTGTGTCAGCGGCTGGCTGGCATCATCACACCATACTGTCTCAAACAGAAGGTCATATAGTACCGGGTTGTTCTGCGAACCTTCCGGCGTGATACCAATACCGGTCAGTTTCTCTGCTGTGTTCGCCGCCGTCACCACTCCGCTGACAATGTTATCCATATGTCCGTGCAGACCCATACGTCCGCCGAAGTTATTCAGCATACAGTAAACCCACGGCGTGCTCTGGAATTCTCTTCCTCCGGAGTATCTGGAATCGCTCCAGTGCGGCGTTTTCTCCGCATACAGGTCCAGAATCAGCGCATGTTCTTTTCTTCCTGCCAGGCCGTTCACCAGCGCCGCAGACGGATTTCCCTGCCATGCCTGAATCACCCATACGGCATTTGCATCAAAATCAATCATGGCGTCCAGTACGTTCGAGCTGATTTCCGTCACATTCATACCGCCTGTATTTCCGCCCTCATGGAACGGATCTGTCGCATAGTAATCCGTCACGTCGCCATATACGTTTTTCTGGCATTCATAGAACAGCGCCGCATACTTTTTATACGCGTCAGAAGTCGTTCTCAGCATGTAGGGGCGCTGGAAAGAACACCAGTTTCCCTGTGCGATCACATCGCTGCTGCTAAGAGCATACTGCCCTGTTCCTCTGCTCGCAATATCTACAGGAACCATACCGCTGTAACCCTGCAAGATCGGCTGCATACCAAGCCTGCGCATAATGAGCTGATTCTTTCGTGCCAGCTCTGTTCTTTTCGTAAACCAGGAATCATGCACCGGGCCGCCGTAGCCGGACAGATTCGCCATATATGCCCATGCGTAATAAGCCGGGCCTGCAATATAATCCTTTGCCTCCTCATGGCTGTAACCCAATGCTCCCAGGAATTCTCTCCATACCTCTTCCTGCCCGGTAATGTCGAGAACCAGATTCACTCCATTTAAAGCCAGCCAGTCAAGCTCTTTTCTCCACTCGTTTTCACCCCAGAACGGCATAGAGTAGGACATGGTACAATAGTTATAGGCGTAACGCACCGGAACCTTGCACTCTTTATGTATTTTCGCTCCTACCGAAACGATTCCCTCCGGCATTTTTACCTGATTGCCCACCTGTGTGATGGACACGTTACAGAAATATTTCAGATAATAATTCAGACCGGAAGCCAGAGAAACACCGTCATTTCCGGTAATGAGAATCCTTCCATCCGAAGTATCCTCAATCTCATAATAATCGTAATCCCCTTCTGCTCCCAGAGCAAAGTCAAACCATTCTATATATTTCTCGCCAATGTTTCGCCCGATGATTCCCTTTACCTCATCAATCGTATCCTCTTCGATAACAGGCATGTTATACTCAGACTCCTTATAGGGATCAGGAGCGGTAAATTCGGCGTCTTTTTTATTTCCCACTCTGGTTCCTTTGACCCGCACTTCGTTTAAAACCGCATTCGCATTCTGGGAATGATATTCCAGAAGGACGCGCACGCTGCTCGCCTTTACACCTCCTGCCTGCCAGGACTCTCCCTCCGCCGGACAGGATTCTTTGCCCGTCTTTTCCGCAAGCTTTGCATAATTCTGTCCATCATTGCTGTAATAAATGGAATACTGGGAATAGCCTGCCGCTGGCGTAAACACTTCTATTTCCGACAGGCTGTATTCACCGCCCAGGCCGATGTCCACATAAGCCGGATACTGTTTTGCCGTCCAGGTATTTTCCGTATTTCCATCCACGACTCTGTCCACGGTATCCTGATTGTAATTTGCATGAAGGTCTTTGCTTCCCCATGCAATATTCTCAGAATCAGCTTCCACGATCGCAGCTTTGTTTGCCAGAATCTGTATCTCGGCGAGCTGCGGGATGGACGTCTTTGCCGCATCGTTCCCGGCGGTAAACGTTACCTTTACATTCTGATATTCTGCTTCTTTTCCTTCGATTCCTTCCAGATCACTCACGGAAATCTCCGCCTTGTTGTTTCCGGCGCCTGTTCCGATACTTCCTGACGTAATCTGTGCATATTCGGCATCCCATCTGGTCTTACCAAGAATCGTATATCCATACTCGGCCCCGGAAGCATCCTCCTTCATGGCAAGAACAAACTGACGGATCTTCTGATCCGTGTCGAGCTGCACTTCCACAAACGGAAGCGTCCCGCTTTCTGCTGCGATCTGATTGAAATTCTTCGTATGCAGCGGTACGGACGTCGTAAAATCATTATCCGCCGCCAGCTTCTTATCTGCGGATGCGTCAGCGCCTGCTTCCAGTAAAACCTGCTGTGCTCTCGTCACAGCGATATTTTCCAGCTCGACGTTCTCCTCCGCCTCGCTGTCCACGTAAATTTCCGCTTCGCAAATTGCCGGCCAGAACTGGCCTGCCGCACCGTCCGTCAGCGGATTTGTCAGTGTCACATACAGATGTGACATCGCCTGCGGCGTCTCAAACACATACTCGTAGCCACCGCTTAAAGTTGCTCTTTTTTCAGAACCGTCCACCACGATCAGATCGCTCGTCACGCCGTTCAGTGCGTATTTCAGAACGACGTCCATACTGCGGTTTGCATACTGATTTTCGAATTTCAGAGCCACCTTTTTTACGCATTTTGTATTCGATGCCGGCAGCTTGAATTCGACGGTACACGGCCATAATGCGCCGTCATTCACCCACATGGTAGCGGTATTCCCGTCTACCATATTGGTTTCTTCTCTTCCGCCCTGTGCAGATGGCGCCGTAATCGTACATTCCGCGGCGATATTCTGCAAGCTGGATTCCCTGCCGTCCGCCGCCAGCGCCGTTGCCGGAACCGCTGAAAGCGCCATACAAAGAGCCAGCAAAAGGCATATCGCCTGTTTCCATAAGTTTCTTCCCATAATTACCCCCTTGATTTGTTTTTTGCAGAAAAGTTCTTCTTCTGCTTATCGTTTTAAGTATAACAAAGGAATGAAAAATGTTCAACTGTTTATGACAGCATTCCTCCAATCATCCCTCCCCCCGCGCAAAGAAGAAATGTCGTAACCATCTGCATTGGCTGCACCGTGATTCCATGCTTTACTGCCAGAGAAACAAGAAACAGCAGTACAAAATAAGCGCTTCCGACTGCGAGTCCCCACAGAAATTTTCTGCTGCCGCACTGTTTCCCCGCGAAAAATCCACCAAGAAAGCAGGATATCAGATAAACGGCAATAATGCCTATGGATACTTTCCCCTCATCCAGCTCAAACTGAAAGAGAAGAAACGTCAGCAAAAACAGTAAAACAACGGTAACTATGCAGGATAGAACCAACGATTTCAAGATTGCAGACAATTTCCATCTGCTTACATTCATAATGATACGCTCCCATTCACTCTTTGTCCCTTGAGAAAATATATGCCGCCTGTTTTCCGGTTATGCGCGGCAGAAAAAAGACTGCCGCGGAATTTTTTTACTTCTTCCACGACAGTCCACTGATTTACCGGATCATAAACTGCACCAGTTCCATCTCTTCATTAAAGGCGATGCTGAACACGATTTCCCCGTTCGCATAAGTCCCTTCGATAATGGCCCCTCCATACCTGGTTCCCGTTGCCTTATCCTCATTTCCTACAATATCTACATCCGAAATCTCCTGAAACGCTCCCTTTTCATCCAGAATCGGATCACAGCTCTCTTCAAACTGTTCCACCGTATTTTTTTCTTTCAGATTCGCATCCCCTTTATCAATGATTCCCTGATAATCTCTCTTATTAAACAGATCAACCAGCTTTTCCCCTTCTTCTCTTACCACGGCCTCATCAAAAGAATCCGGAAGTTTTTCTTTCTGATTGCATCCGGTCAGGCAGACCGCTCCCAGAAAGATCAATGCCATAGACTTCACAATTGCTTTTTTCATTCTGCTATTCCTTTTATCTGCTTTATTTTTTACCATATATGCTGCCTTTTCCGACGCCGGCTTTCTTCATTCTCTTCTTCAGATTACTTACCTGCTTTTTCGCCATTTTTTTCGGCACTAGGATTCTGCATTTTGCTGAAATTCCTTTGAATGCCTGCTTTCCGGCCTTTGGAGCCTTCATCACCTGGAAGGTTATCTTTTTGAGCTTTTTGCATTGGAAGAAACTCTTCTGTCCGATTGTGGTAACATTTTTCCCGATCACAAGGGTTTTCAGCTTCGCATTCTTCTGGAACGCTTTCGCAGACACCGACGTGACTTTAAAGACATAACCATTTAACTTCACGGTCGCCGGAATCTTCACAGAAACCGGATTCTTTTTCGCAGCTTTTACGACTGCCACCGTCCCTCCTGCCGCAGAGGCTTTCGTCACACGGTAAACCAGTTTTCCGTCCTTCCAGACCGAACCTTCCGCCGGTACCTGCACTCTCGGCGGATCATGCGGTTCCTCCGTTCCGCTGTTCTTTTCGTAAAGCGTAACTGTAATCTGCGCTTTCTGCGCAGCGCCAAACGCAATGCCGGGAATCTGTGCCACTTCTCCGGTGAGAACTATCGTTCCCGCCTTCGCACTGTTGTAATCCTTACGATTCCAGGTCACAGGAAGCGTCATAGATGTTCCATCCTGTAACTGAACCATAACTTCTCCCGGCAGTTTTAAATTTTCAAACGCAGTACCTGCCGCAGCCTGAATGCCTTCCGGCTGAATGATTGTCTTTATCTCTCTCGGCTCTGTCTCCGTACCATAAACGCTGAACAGCCCGAATCCCTGTCCTTCGGCATGTCCTGCCGGCAAGGTCACGCGCACATATCTTGCCGTACCTTCCACCATTTCATAAGGCTGAATCTCACTGTTTCCTTCTGCGCTTCTGTCTACGACTGTCTCCCATGTCTTTCCATCCACGGAAATATCAATCCGGTATCTGTGCTCCTCCAGGGCATTCCAGGTCATCTGCACATTGTCCAGATCATAAAGCCCGTTCATATCCACATACCACCAGGCTTCCCCCTGGCCTTCCGGATACCAGTACCATCCCGGCACTCCATTGTTTCCGTCTTCGGGTTTCGATCCGGCCTTGCTTGAGGAAGCGAACGCCGCCTTCTCCCTGGCTGTGTTCGTCAGATGATACTCCGTTTTTTCTCCATAAGCCGCGATTTCCCGGATTGCCGGCCATTGGCTTGCAGGATTCTTTGTTGAAATATCATAAATTCTCAAGTACTGTACAATCTCGTCCAGACTGATTTCGGCAAGCTGGCCAAAACCTGCTCCTTGCCTGAAATCCTGAATGTCTCTGTAATGCTTTCCATCGATAGAGCCCTGTAAGACAAATTTATATTCTGCATCCGCTTTTTCAAACAGCACATTCACATCGGAAAGATGGTAGGTTCCCTTTAAATCCACCTGAATCCAGTGTCCTGTTGTTCCTGCTCCTCCCCGTGCGCACCAGAGAGTATCCGTATTTCCGTCTACTGCATATTCTGCTTTTTCCTGCCCGTTTCCTCCGGTATTGACCGAGCTTGCCGACACCGGCTTATTCATGGCAACGTTTTTCGCATCTCCGGTTCCGGAAACCTCACGCAATACCGCCCATTCTCCGTTAGACGCCTGTGTAAAGCTGATTCTGACATAACGTCCCTTTACCGGCTCGTCAAAAAAGAGATCGGTATCCGCGCTTCCCATGCTGCGGTCTGCAACGATATGCTCTGTATAATTGGCGTCCGTCATCGGTTCATCTGAAACCGCAACGGTATAATAATAATTTGCTCCCGGTGTTTCAAAAGACAGGCTCATGCTTTCCAGCGTATGCTCATCCCCCAGGTCAGCTTCCCACCACTGCGGATAGCTGCCGCTGGAAGCGCACCACTTTGTATTTTCATCCCCGTCATTCGCATTTTCCTTCTGCTCTACGGTGTTTCCCGATATGTTTTCTGTGCTTGCTCTGGAAGCTTTTCCCCGGAAAATATTCACCGCTTCTTTTCCGGACTCTGCATATTCATCCGCATCTCCGCCTTCCGGCGCTTCATCCAGACCACTTACCGGCTCTGTCGGAATCACGATCTCCGCCGTGCGCAGCCCGTCAGCCGAAGCTCTCAGACGGATATCTCCGCTTCCACGCTTACTCTTTACCCAGACCGCAAGCTGCCCGCCTTTTGTCGTGATCGTCTTGGGTCCCACTACCAGGCCAGGGCCTTCCGTTTCCAAGTCTACATCCATATAAGCATCTGTCACTACCGTACCGGCCTCGTCTGTAATATCGATCCAGACCAGTTTCGCACTGCTTCCATCCAGCGGAACCGCAGCATCGCTCTCCGGCCGGAGCGCCACGGTACTCGCCTGTCCCGGCGTCCTTCTGATATACTCTGCCGCTTCTTTTCCATTAATTTTTCCGACTGCCCTGAGCTCGCCTGCTTCATACTGATCCAGTTCAAATGTAATCGGGGCGTTCTGAAGGCTGTCGGCGCTGATTTCTTTTCCTTTCCCGTTTGGATAATTCATCGGATCTACATCGCCATGCGGTCCCCAGATCGTCGTATCGTGTCCCTTTTCGCCCAGTGATTTTCCATTTAAAAACAGCTCTACCGTATCACAGTTACTAAAAATACGTACTTCCGTATCTGCCTTGTCGTCCCATGCGTTCGCGATAAATACCATAGGGCCGCTCTCCAGACCATATTCCGTCAAATCTGTGTCCGCGCTTCTCTGACTCCGGAAGAAATATGCCCCATACTTTGGAATCCGGTAAAGATCTACCACGCCGCAGCATGTCAGGATTCCGCTGTCAAACCCGGCATAATCCGCATAATCCCAGTACATGGACGCCGCAAGCCACTGTGCCCCCCGCGAGCGGTTTGTCTGCACGCTCTCCTGTATATTGTCGGCCTGCACCAGCATTCCCTCGTCGCCGCCTCTTACTCTGAAATTATTTTCTGCTTCTCTGGTAACACGGGTAGTAGAGGAGGAACCGCCATAATTCCAGTCCCCATACTCCGCGATAATCATCGGTTTATTGGCATACGCCGGATTTTCTGCGCCATAACCGCTGTTTCTGAAAATTCCCGCCTGCGGTGTGGAAAGTCCGATATCCCACGCTTCCCAGCTTATACATCCCGCCGTATACGCATAGCTCTGTCCATCTGCGGGATACTCCTCCTTGGCGATGCGGTTCATCTCTGACGCCCACGCCGAAGTATAATGGCTCTCATTCAGGCTTGTCTCCCATGCCACGATACATGGATGGTTTCTCTTATGCCGGATGTCCGTCCGCAGTTCCCGGTACGTACTCTCCTTAAATGCGTCCGTATTGTTGAAATACTGCCAGCCGGAAGCACATTCCAGAACCATGACGCCATATTTATCACAGGCGTCGTAATAAGCCTGCCGATGCGGGTAATGCGACATACGCATAAAATCAAAGCCATTTTCTTTAAAGCGCTTCACTTCCTCATAGATTGCATTATCCGGCGCCGCATTTCCAAACATATACGTTTCTTCATGGAGATTTGCGCCGCTTACATCCATCTTTTCATCATTGATATAAATGCCGTCTCTCTTCCACTCCACTTTCCGGATTCCGTAAGAAGTCTCCTGTACATCTTTTACGGCGCCTCCTGCCCTGACCGTGGAACGTACCGTATACAAATTCGGTGTGTTCGGCGACCACAGTCTTGGATTCGATACCGTCATGGACTGTTCAAAGGTTTCCGCGCGTCCGGCTCCAAGCTCCATCCGGTCCTCTTTTTGTGCCGCTACCGTTCCATCCGCATCCAGAAGCTCCGTCAGAAGCGTCACTTCTTCTTTTCCACTCGTTTCATTTTCCACATGCGTCTTTACCTTCAGCGTCGCTTCCTCCCTGCTGACGCCGGGCGCAGTAATGAATACGCCGCCGCCCGCCGTGACGTCAGCTTCTACCGCATCCGTGATATGCAGTCCGTCCGTCACTGTCAGATAAGAATTTCCATAGATTCCCCCAAAATACTGAAAATCCGGCACGTCCTTTCCTGGCGCAAAGGATTGGTTCGCACGGCTGTCTGCCTTGACTGCAATCACATTCTCCTCTCCATACCGAACCTTCTCGCTAATATCAATCACAAAAGGAATGTAGCCTCCCTCATGGGTCCATACAAGAGCCCCATTGATATACACATCCGCTTTCTGCATAATTCCTTCAAAAGTCAGAAACAGCTTTTTCCCTCTCAGGTTTTCGTCTATTGAAAAATGTTTCCGATACCAACTGATTCCGAGATACGCATCCTTATTTTCCGCCGTGTAGAAGGTAGTAGAATGCGGAAGATTTACATATCCCCATTTCCGATCTTCAAATTCCTTTTTGTCCGCATCCTGCACGTCACCTTTCTTATAACACCAGTCCGTGTTAAAAGAAATGGTTTCCCTCGTCTGTTCTTCCTGCAAAGCTGTCGACGCCACAGGCACGTCTTCTGCTTGTACTTTTCCATTCCCCACACTCAACCCGGAAACTGCCAGGGTAAACGCCAGCAGGGAGGCTAATACACGCTTTTTCATTCTCTCATCTCCTTATGCAAAATAAATTTCTTACTCATATTCTACTATCTGCCCTCTGTTTATTCAATCCTTTTTTCACAAAAACTGCCCGTTCTTTTCTATTCCGGCGCCCCCGCGGCCGCATTCCAGCTATAAAAAATGAAGGGACATTCCAAAATCGTGCATTGGAATATCCCTTTCTCTTTCCTTAATTTTTATTTTACAGTTACTTTTACTTTTTTTGTCACACCATTACACTGAATCGTAATGGTTGCCTTTCCCTTTTTCATGCCTTTTATAACACCTTTGGAAGTTACTTTTGCAACTCTCTTCGCAGAAGATTTGAAAGTCACTTTCTTTCCTGCCGCATTCTTAACCTTAACTTTAATGGTTATTTTTTTCCCTTTCTTTACCGTATAAGAGGATTTATTGGTAGTAAGCACGGTAACGGAAGGATTTGACGTCTGCGCCGCTTTTAATTGTTCCTGCGCCTTTGCAAGCTCCTGTTTTGCTGTTTCAGCTTCTTTTTTTGCTTTTTCAGCCTCCGCTTTTGCATTTGCGGCTTCTGTAGTCAGCTTATTGACCTCTTCCTGCGTAGCCACCAGGTTTTTCGGCTCGTATACCATATCATAAGAGTAAGCAGAATACTGTTCTTCTGTCAGAAGTGACGGTGTGAAAACACGGGATAACTGCCCGTTCGTGCTGGCAACGCGCGCCAAAAGCTCTTTGTAAATCTGCTTTGCATTTGCAATCGCTTCATTGGAAACTGCCATTCCGAGGTTCGTTGCCTTTGCCAAAACCGCCGACGGGTCTGCGGCATACAGCGCAAGCATCTGCTCATCTACTCCCGGCTGTGCGTCGATCAGTGAATTCACATAATTTGTCCAGTACTGTTTAATGTTCACTGCCGCCACATCTCTGGATTCCGTTCCGGAAATGCTCAGAGAAGCGAGGGAGCGGAACGCCCAGTAAGCGGAGTTTTCATTTGCTGTCTTTTCAGCGATTTTGTACGCCGGAAGGGTATCTGTAATCGCCGCACTGTAAAACGGAAGAACCGGCGACAGGTCTGCGGAACCCATAGCCAGCCACTCGATCGTGGCAAGCTCTGTGGGCATATCCGGACGAATCTGCATAATATGGGACTCACAGGTACGGTAAGAACCAATAACGGTTCCCTGTCCCTCAAAGTCCGTTCCTTCATACTGTGTACCTGCAATCTTGTACAGTGTCTGTACGGTAACCGGTTCCTTCGGCGTTACAAACATTTCATAGTCTGTGTCGGTCGGCGTGAGCGTAGCCGCCAAATCCGGATTAAAGATAATCTGGCCGCCCCAGATACGGTAAGAGTTTCCGGCAGTTACCTGGGCTGCATAGGAATTCTTAACAGAGATCAGATTCTCATTGCTTTCATCCTCTCCTCTTACCAGCGTTCCGGCCTGTTCTGCTGTAGAAATCAGTCCTTCCGAAGCAATTACATGTTCCGTATCTGTCACATCAATGGTCTGAATCATAAAGCAGTTTGGCATCATGGCTGCCTTATCGTCCGGCATTTTGATCGCCGCATACTGATGGCCGGACAGAATCTCTATGTACCAGCACTCATCTTTATCTGCAATCATCAGTGTATTTCCTTCGCCTGCCCCATAAGTATCCACGATATCTGCCAGAAACTCTACACCTTCTCTTGCAGTTTTCACACATGGCAGGACTGCGCTTACCATACTGGATTCCGTAATCCCGCTGCGGATGAACGGGTCTGCATCACGAATTGCCTTGACTGGAGAAGCGGACTCGGTCGCAGACATGGAAACGCCAAACTCATTGGTGCCGACTTCTCCAAAAAGATCTCCGCCGTATCCCGGATCATCCTCACATGCCGTATAACGGTATGTTTCTGCCGGCCACGGCATGGTAAAGGATGTCACATCTGTATACATCTCGCCCTCTGCATGTTTTGCAGCCGGATAAACTTTAAAAATCTTACTGTGGGAGCCGCCGATATCCTCTGTCCTTCCAAACAGGATAGAACCGTCTGCGGTTACTTTCTTTCCGGCATAGTAGGAAGTACATGCCTCGGCAGTCATGCTGCCGGCCGCAATGGAAATCACACCGGCTGCCAATGTCAAAAGCAGCCCGTGGGCAGCCATTCTGAATCCTTTTCTTTTCATAAATTACTCCTTCTTTCCTCTCTGAGATATTAAAAATTGTCGGCAGGCACATAAAAAAAGAGACTATCCACCTGAGAAATAGACCCCTTTGCCTTGACCGGTTATTATTATACATCTTTCTGCATAAAAATCAACCGCAAATTTTCGCAAATTTTTAAGTACTGCGGAAAGGGCGAAATCTTGACATTTAGCTAATGATAGGCTATAATACTGTGATTGTTAAGTGGGTGATTGGCTTGCTTTTAAGAACTTCGAAAGGGTGTAAATAAAATGGAAGAAAAGAAGAATTTATTAACCTATGCAGGGCTGAAAGCTTTGGAGGAGGAGCTTCATGATCTGAAGGTTGTAAAACGAAAAGAAGTGGCAGGTAAAATTAAAGAAGCCAGAGAACAGGGAGATCTTTCAGAGAATGCAGAATACGATGCGGCGAAAGATGAACAGAGAGACATTGAGGCAAGAATTGAACAGATCGAGAAAATTCTGAAAAATGCGGAAGTCGTCGTAGAGGATGAAGTCGATTTAGATAAAATCAGCGTGGGCTGTCTGGTAAAAGTATACGATGAAGAATTCGAGGAAGAAATGGAATTTAAAATTGTAGGTTCTTCCGAGGCAAACAGCCTCCAGGGCAAGATTTCCAACGAATCTCCTGTGGGAAAAGCGCTGATTGGAGCAAAGGTTGGCGAAGAGATTACCGTCGAGGCAGAGGCCGGGCTTATGAAGTATAAGGTACTGGGTATTCACAGATCAAATTAGGGAGAGAAAAACAGTGGCAGAACAGAAAAAAGTACAAGAACAGGACATTCACCAGCTTTTAAAGGTACGCCGTGAAAAGCTGGCAGATTTACAGGAAAATGGCAGGGACCCTTTTCAGATTACAAAATATGACGTGACCCATCACAGTCAGGAAATAAAAGACGATTTTGAAAAACTGGAAGGACAGCAGGTAACAGTAGCCGGACGTATGATGTCAAAGCGGGTTATGGGAAAAGCGTCTTTTTGCAATATTCAGGATCTGGCAGGAAATATTCAGTCTTATGTTGCCAGAGACAGCATTGGGGAAGACGCATATAAGGCATTCAAGAAAATGGACATCGGCGATATTGTCGGCTTAAAGGGAGAAGTATTCCGCACCAAGACCGGAGAGACTTCCATTCATGCTTCCGAAGTGACGCTTTTAAGCAAAAGTCTCCAGATTCTTCCGGAGAAATTTCACGGGCTGACCAATACGGATATTCGTTATCGTCAGCGTTATGTGGACCTGATCATGAATCCGGAGGTAAAGGATACCTTTATCAAGCGTTCCAAAATCATCAGCAGCATCCGCAAATATCTGGATGCGCAGGGATTTATGGAAGTGGAAACGCCTATGCTGGTAGCAAATGCGGGCGGTGCGGCGGCAAGACCTTTCGAAACACATTTTAATGCGCTGGATGAGGATTTCAAGCTCCGTATTTCCCTGGAGCTTTACCTGAAAAGACTGATCGTAGGAGGGCTGGAGCGTGTTTATGAAATCGGACGCGTATTCCGCAACGAAGGTCTGGACACCAGACATAATCCGGAATTCACATTGATGGAGCTTTATCAGGCTTACACCGATTACAACGGAATGATGGATCTTACCGAAAATCTGTATCGCCACGTGGCGCAGGAGGTTCTTGGAACGACGACCATTACTTATCAGGGAATTGAGATGGACCTCGAAAAGCCGTTCGAGAGAATCACGATGGTCGACGCCGTTAAGAAATATTCCGGAGTAGATTTCCATGAAATTCACTCGCTGGAAGAAGCCAGAGCCGCAGCCAGAGAGCATCATATTGAATATGAAGAAAGACATAAGAAAGGCGACATTCTGAACCTGTTCTTCGAAGAATTCGTAGAGGAACACCTGATACAGCCGACCTTTGTTATGGATCATCCGGTTGAAATCTCACCGCTGACGAAAAAGAAACCGGAAAATCCGGAATACGTCGAGCGTTTCGAATTCTTCATGAACGGCTGGGAAATGGCCAATGCCTATTCCGAGTTAAACGACCCGATCGACCAGCAGGAGCGTTTCGCCGCTCAGGAAGAGCAGTTTGCGCAGGGCGACGAGGAAGCGAACCATACGGATGAGGACTTCCTGAACGCACTGATGATCGGTATGCCGCCGACAGGCGGGATCGGTTTCGGAATCGACAGAATGTGTATGCTTTTGACAGATTCCGCAGCCATCCGGGATGTGCTGCTGTTCCCGACGATGAAGTCCATCGAGAAATAGATACCATATATATGCGTTTTGGTTTTACGAAACACTTCTATTGTAGAATTATTCAGCTGGTAATTTGTGCAAAGAAAGTTTTAAGCCAAGTGGGAAAGGCGATACTCTAAGATTGCAAATAGCACAGGACAGACGTTTCACAGTATTTGTGGAGTGCCTGTCCTGCTTTTGTATTTTATGGGTTTTTCGTTCCCATGGACTACTGTACCAATATAATATGGACTATTGTATCAATACAATTGTTGATAAATTCACAGTTATGTGATACCATTATTTTGGATATTTGTATGGCGGTATGCTATGGCTGTTAGTTATAAGAAATTGTTGCACCTTATGACAGAGAAGAACATTACAAATGCTAAACTAATGAAAGAGGCTAATATTTCTGCAAATATAATCAAAAAAATTAAGACTGGAAAGTATATTGCGCTTGATAAAGTGGAAAGTATCTGCGAAGCACTTGATGTTACGCCAAACGATATTCTGGAATTTATTCAACCGGAGGATAAAAAAAATGCCTGATAAAATAATGTCTATATTGGCAGAGGCAACAGGAGGTAAAAGTTATCAAACCCAAGAGAAGGGAAATTAAATCAAGACAATTATCTTGTAAAAGATGGATCTTTAAAATATCGTCCTACGAAAGAAGATAAGGCAGATAAAAGAAAGTACCAAATTTTTAAAAACAATTATAATTGGGCTCTTGGTGTTTCGAAAAATTTTAATCCAGAAGTTTGTGTAGATATTAATGGAAAACCAAATCCAGGTTTTATTGCAGATTTACCTTTGTATCATAGAACTCCGGTGGCCTGTTTTAAAAATCCGGATTGGGTTGGAGATACAGAAAATGAGTGGTGGACAAAATTCTGTTCGCTTCCTGCTGAAAAACTAGAGATTGCTAAGTCTATTATTTCTTTAAATAAGTTTAAAGAAGGAGATTATGAATGTACAGATAAAGAAATTCTTGATGTATTGTCATATTATAGCATTACACGAGGTATTGCAGAAAGGAATGCCTAAGGAGGTGTATGTTGGTGGCGGAAAGCCAAAATATTGAATGGAAAGAATCCTGGCGAGATGAATATCTTAAATGGATATGTGGTTTTGCGAATGCGCAAGGCGGGAAAATCTATATTGGCACTAACGATAATGGAACAGTAATCGGCGTACAGGATAGTAAAAAGCTATTAGAAGACATCCCCAATAAAGTGCGAGACGTTCTTGGTATTATCGTAGATGTAAATTTGCTGACAGAGAATGGGAAAGACTACATTGAAATCTGTGTGAATCCGAACAGCTACCCTGTCAATTATAAGGGCGAATATCATTACCGGAGCGGCAGCACCAAGCAGCAGTTAAAAGGGCAGGCTCTTAATCAATTTCTGTTACAAAAGACTGGAATTACATGGGACAGTGTACCGGTTCAAGGCGTATCAGTACAAGATTTGAGAAATGACAGCTTTGACATTTTCCGGGAGCAGGCGGTTCTTAGCAAACGAATGGACAGGAAGGATATTGATGCTACCAATGAGCAACTGCTTGACAGCCTGAATTTGCTTGAGAATGGGCAACTGAAAAGAGCGGCAATCTTGCTCTTTCATCACAATCCGGAAAAATGGATACCGGGAGCGTATGTTAAAATTGGTTATTTTAAATCGGATTCCGAACTGCGGTATCAAGATGAAATTCATGGTTCCTTAATATCACAGGCAGACCGGATAGTTGATCTCATTTTTACAAAATATCTGAAAGCTGATATCTCTTATCAAGGAGTGACGAGAGTAGAAACCTACCCTTTTCCAAAAGACGCAATTAGAGAAGCCGTTTTCAATGCTATCGCACACAAATTTTACGGAGCATTGATACCAATTCAAATCAGTGTATATGCGGATAAGATTTATATTGCGAATGATTGTATTTTTCCAGAAGATTGGACGATCGATGATTTGATGGGGAAACATCGGTCAAGACCTTATAACCCTTTGATTGCCAATACATTTTTTAGAGCTGGTTTTATCGAGGCATGGGGACGTGGAATTGAAAAAATCAAAGATAGCTGTAAAGAAGCTGGAAATCCTATGCCAAAATATACGATTAAACGTGAGGACATTATGGTTATGTTTAAGACCTTGGTTAGTGCCACTGACCAAGATACTAACCAAGCGACTACCCAAGCTAACCAAGATAATTCTGTAGTCACACGTATCTTAAAAGTTATTCGAGAAGAACCAACGCTGTCTCAGAAAAAGATCGCAGATATTATCGGAGAAAAGCATAGTACAGTAAAGTATTATATGGAATCTATGAAAAAATCTGGCGTTATAAAAAGAGAAGGCTCCAGTCAAAAGGGAAAGTGGCTCATTCTAGAGACTACGAAGAAACGTCTGTAAATAAAATTCTTCTATGATAATGAGGGGAGAAAAATCCGTGGGATGTGTATACACATCTCATGGATTTTCTATTTACATTTCTAATTTCTGCTTTTCACTCAGGCCATAGGTGCTTTGATTCAACTCAAAAACAGCCGTATAAAACTCAAATCAACTTCAAAGCCGCCGTATTCACTATGTCTTATCAACATTTTCCCGTTGTGTGCAAATACGATTTGCTTAACAATCAGTAAGCCTAAGCCGTGGCGTTGTTCCGTTGTTTTTTCGTCGCATACCATATAATGCGGAGTGTTATTCAGTTTTTCAATTTGTTCATTCGTTGCGCCTATACCGTCATCGGCAACTACAACAGTACAAACATGATCTTCAGCTATGACACGAACGAAGATATGACATCCTTCCCTGTTATGATTCATACTGTTTTGAATCAGATTACTTACTGCCCTTTTGATTAAGTCTTTGTCCACATTTGCGGTACAGGAAGTTAAGGCTTCGTCCGTTTTCCATTCAATCGTGTACTTTTCATCAATATTCATATTGATGAAATCGACCACAACCTGACGGATAACAGCAATCAGATTTTGCTTTTTAGGGTTAATTGGCTGCATATTATATTCCAGCTTAGAGGCAAGGTTCAAATCGTTAATTAAGTTTCTCATTCGCTCACTTTGCCGTACAATCACCGTAGCTTTTTTACGGTTATCTTCTGATAACTGCATATCACTTTCTAACTGTCCGGCATACCCCATTACCATTGACAGCGGTGTGCGTATGTCGTGGGATACCCCTGCAATCCAATTTGCTCTTGCAGTTTCTTTTTTTCTAAGCTGTCTGCTTTGCGTTTGCAAAATATCTGAGGTCTTGTTAATGTTTACCGCAAGCTCGGATAAAAGCCCTTTTTCTCGAAGATGGACTTCTTCATTCGTAGACAAAGCCTGTATTCCGCCGACTATCGGTTTCACGGATTGTAACAGCTTAGAATTGGCAACCACATAGATTATAAAAATCAAGGCTATATTGACTGCTAAAACAGAAAGAACCGTTTGGGGCAAGCTGGCAATTAAACTATAATCCCAGCTCGGCCACATATGTTTCCAAAAACTGTCTTTCGGATAGCCGAGAACCACAAGCCCCTCTTCTGCCTCACCTGTAAATGTGGGGTATCCGTCCAGATAGCCACGGGTAAGGTTCGCTATGTCTGAAACGGTATATGACATCGGTACAGTTTCGGGAAGATTATCCGTCTGCCATACAACATTCATGGTTGCGTTATCAATAAAAATTGCCCATACATTTGTATTTTGAAGTTCAATTTCTGTATCTTCGGTCAAAACATATCCATTACCATCCTGCAACAAATTATCGGCAACCTTTTGTGCCGTCATCCAGGGGGAACTGTTTGGCGCTTGGTTGAGCGTATATCTCACCAATAAAGCAAGGTTTAGAATAATAAGTAACACCGAGGACAAAAGCATAATACCGACAAAGCGCCGGATTAGTTTTGGCACGCTTTTCATACTATCTGCCCTCCACAATAAGTTTGTACCCAAGTCCTTTCACCGTTATTAAAGAAACAGGCTGGGAGGGCTTTGCTTCAATTTTTTCTCTGATACGGCGAATATGCGCCATCAGCGAATTTTCATACCCGAAAGGATTATCGCCCCAGGCTGCTTCACACAGTGCATCGATCGTAACGATTCGTCCTGCGTTTCGATATAAAGCAGAGAGGACGTCGTGTTCTTTTGCCGTAAGAGGAATATGCTCCCCGTTTTTTATGATCTCTGCACACTCAAAATCAATTTCGCTGTCATGCAGTTTCACAAGGGGATTATCGGCTTTATAACTCCTGCGAAGAATGGCACTCACACGGAACAAAAGCTCTTTTGGCAAAAACGGCTTTACCATATAATCGTCTGCGCCCAGACCAAAGCCACGGAATTTATCGTCATCTTCGCCACGGGCGGTTAAAAACAACACGGGATAATCATCTGCTTTTTTAAGTTGTTCCATCAGATGAAACCCATTTCCATCAGGGAGCATTACATCAAGAATTGCAAGCTCAGGTTGGTAGGTTTCAGAAATAGCAACCGCTTCAGCCACCGTTTCTGCCGTTTTGATATTTTGAAATCCACCCTCATTTAAAATAGAAACAACCATATCTAAAAGCTCCTGCTCGTCATCGACAAGCAAAATGCGTTTTTGCTTCAGGTAATCAAAGTCCATAGGGCTCCCTCCTTTATGGTTCCTATTATACCATAAAAATGTGTCATTTTCTAATGTGCGATGAAATGTAAGGTAAATGTAAGGACACGAGAAGGTTAGCGCAAGGTCCGGAAGTTACAATGTACTTGCGATGATAAGAAAGGAGCAAACACAATGAATATCATTGAAACAAAAAATTTAACGAAATCGTATGCTGATTTTACAGCTGTTTCGGAAATCAATCTGAATATCCCAAAAGGTGCCGTCTATGGCTTTCTCGGTCCGAACGGCGCCGGAAAGTCCACTACAATGAAAATGTTTTTGGGGCTTACCAAACCCACCGACGGTTCATTTACGATTGATGGAAAGACGTACTCCGAAAACAGAGTGCAAATCTTAAAAGAAATCGGCTCGTTTATTGAAGCTCCCGCCTTTTACGGAAACCTAAGCGGTGAGGAAAATCTCGAAATTATCCGTAAAATATTGGGACTTCCCAAATCCTCCGTAGCGGAAGCTCTTGAAATTGTGGGGCTGACGCAGTATAAGAAACGACTTGCCAAAAAATATTCTCTTGGAATGAAACAAAGGTTAGGTCTTGCAAGCGCTTTAATTGGAAAGCCGCCCATCTTGATTTTGGACGAACCGACAAACGGACTTGATCCTGTCGGTATCCACGAAATCAGAACGCTGATCCGTTCTCTGCCTGAAAAATTTAACTGTACTGTTTTAGTATCATCGCATTTGCTTTCCGAAATAGAACTAATGGCTGATACCATCGGTATCCTGAATCACGGTCATTTGTTGTTTGAGGGAACACTCGACCAGCTTAAATTCAGCGCAGCGTCACAGGGCTATCCTACGGATAATCTGGAGGATACATTCCTTGCCTTGATTGACGCTGACAACGGACAAAGAGGTGGGGTGCGATGAACGTTTCTTTGGAATGTAAAAAGATAAAACGAACCGGATTTTTGCCTGCATTTTCAGGCGGCGGTATTTTGGCTGCGGCTGTTCCTGTTATCAACATGGCAGTCCGTTCGGAAATGTATCTTAATCTGCCGGAGAATCCGATACAAATTCTGCTTGACGCAAATTGGCAGATGATGACGATGCTAAATGTGCTGCTCGTTGTAGCCGGAGCCTGCCTTTTATATCATACCGAATATGCAGACAATGCTATGCAGAAAATGAAGTCTTTACCTGTTCGGGAAAGTTCCATTTTCTTAGGCAAAGCAGTTTTGACAATCTTTATGAGCCTTTTTGTGCTTGTAATAGAAGCAGGAGCAGTCACATTTTGTACCTATCATTGGTTTGTAATCGAAAATGGCTTTTTTAGTGAACTGTGCAAATATTTCGGGTATTCATTTTTGTTGATGTTACCCTGTGTGATCTTGTCGCTTCTTATTTCGGAAGCCTGCAAGAATATGTGGGTATCACTTGGTATCGGCGTGGTCTGCGTATTTACCGCAACTATGCTGCCGACAACGAACTTTACCCTTTCACTCTTTCCCTTTGCAATGCCTTTTCAGGTGTTTGTAAGCACAGATTTCACGCAGTCAACGCACTATATCTATGCGGCAATTGCAGAAATTGTTGTTCTTTGTTTGGCGCAGCTTATGTTTGTAAAAGTAAGGAGGTCGTTTGAATGAACTTTTTGTCGCTTGTCGGCGTGGAATTTAAGAAAATTAAACGCTCAAAGATACTACTGATTCTCCTTGTTGCAGCCGTTATCTTATGGATGCCATCTATTTTGAATGCCCATATGAATTTTGATATGCAGGCAGAGGGAATTTCGCCGGAAAATAATTTCTTTATTCAGGGCTTTATGGCAATGTCATGGTTTATGTTCCCTGCAAGTATGGTCGTCGGGACAGTTCTTTTAAGCCAGACAGAACGGGCGAATAAGGGTATTTTGAAAATGCTTGCCTTGCCGGTCAGCACAACAAAACTCTGTATAGCTAAGTTTATCGTTCTGCTTGCGTTGGCAGTTTTTCAAATCGGTATGGCAGTCGGTATGTATTATGCAGGCGCAGCAATAGCCTCCAGTACGCAGAACTATAATTTCATTTTGCCGCCGTTGTTTGTTTTTAAGGAGGCAGGCTTGATATTTATTGCAACAATTCCAATGCTTGCATTTTTCTGGCTTTTGTCGGTATGTATTCAGACGCCGATTTTTTCTATCGGTATCGGCTTAGCTTCGATTGTGCCGTCCGTATTGATGATCAATACAAAAGCGTGGTTTGCCTATCCGATGTCGTATCCATTCTTTGTGATAACAGCAGAATATGGAAAACTTGCAGCCAATCTTGATACAGCGCAGGTTGAACGAATACCGTGGATACCTGTTGCCATTGTTATAACAATCTTAGCTTTAAGCATTTCCTGCCTTCGTTTCGGGCAGGCTGAAAGGAGATAATTATTATGAAAAACAAAATTTTAACCGCTGCCAGCGCCATTATGCTTTTTATCCCGTGGACGATTCTCCCGCTTCGAACTTTTGACTGGGCATTGGAATCGCCTGTCGCTGAAATTATGATTTCCTGCTATGCTGCGTTTATGATTTTCAGCGGAGTATTCACCATTATTTCGTATGTCAGGGCAAAAGCTCAAAATAATTTGATGAAAGTTTGTTTGATTGTAAATGGTCTTTATGCGGTTGGTGGGGCTGCTGCTTTTTGTATGATAGTTTTACCCAAGATCATATAACGAGGTGGACTGTTATGAAGAAAATCAAAATAATCGTATCTGTTCTTTTATTTTTGAGTATCGTCAGTTGCTTTTCAGGTTGTGGCTCTAACCACGATAAAGGCAATTTATTACATTGTCCTTAAAGGTGAAAATTTTAGTGGAAGCCTCGAACTGACGGTCAAAGATGCAGAAAACTAAGAGGTACAGAAAATTTATAGTATATGCCATAATGGGTATCGGCGGTATCTTTATAGGGATATTACTGATACCCACAATCTGGCGTTATAAGTTATAAAAAGAGAAGGTTCTGGCGGCTTATACAAATCCACGAATGAACGGCAAAATGCTTTCATACCCCACAGCCAGATTAAGATTCTGTCCGCTGTCAATGCCCGCCGTGCTGATTCCTATGACTTCGCCGTACATATTCAGCACCGCCCCGCCGCTGCTTCCGTGGGAAATCGGAGCGGTAAACTGTATCATTGCCACTCCGTCCACGTTCCGGAATCCGGATATGATACCGTCAGACACAGAGTTAAACAATCCCAGAGGGCTTCCGATAGCCACGACCTTCTGTCCCCGCACAAGTCCTTTCTCTCCTGCATAAACCGGAATCGGATGCAGCTTACGGTCTATCCGCAGAATCGCAAGATCCAGAACACTGTTATATTTTATCACTTCATCGGTCGTGTAGACCTTATCATCCTCTTCTATTCTGACCGAATAGAATCTGCCGCCGGCAGCCACATGATGATTCGTCAGGATATAACCATCCTTCCCAATCATGATACCTGATCCGGAGCCAATGGTCTTTCCGCTCTGATCGTGTATAACAATCATCACCACGGAGGAAGCAAACAGCGCCAGTTCCTCAAACTCCAGCTCACGTTTTCTCCTTCCTTGCGGCGATTCAGAAGAAAGGACAGGCGGCGCAGCGTTCCGAACCGCTGCCTGTGCAGACGCCTTTCTCCTTCCACGCTCCGGGATATGTACGACCGGACGGGCCTCCGCTGCCATCCCGGATGGCTCCGGACGGTTCTTTTCCGCCCGATACCTGCGCGCATCATAAGCCGGAATCTCATATGCCTGCATCTTTCCCTGTAGAATCTTCTGCGAGAGCTTAAGCCGCTCCAGTCCTTCTCCAATATCCTCTTCGCACTGCAAAAGCATCACATCTACGCCAATCTGCGTCAGCAGGTAACAGAAAAGATACTCCTGTTTTCTGGAAACGTTCTGGAACACTGCTTTCATCAAAGCCTGCGGCGACCATTGTTTCACAAGCTCTCCTCCGATTCTGTCAAACCAGAACAAAAGCTTCACCGCAAAATTTCTCTCGATGGTGTCATTGATCTTTGGATTCATTCTGCCGAACAGTTGCAGAACGGTCCCGTATGCCCGTCCAAGTACCTGGGACAGCTCCGGCTTTCCTTCTGTAGCCTTTATATGCACCGACTGCTTTCCCGTGTTTCGCCACTCTTCATAGCTTCTGGTATAAGCAGCGATCTCCGCGACGGGCAGCGCTGGAAAAGCAGCCGTCCGCACATACCGGCACTGTCCCAGCTCCATACGCTCCGTCAGTATGCCATCCATCCTTTCAATCTCCTGTGTCAACGTGAAATTTACGCCGACCGCCCTGGCAAAACAGACGTCCTTTCGTCCCTCGCTGTCTCCTCCCCGGATTCCTGCAAAATCCGCAAGCGATGGTAATTTCATCCCATTACATCGTACCTCAAACTTACGCCCACGCATCCTTTTCTCCCTCACATGCCCTGCTGTATCATTTCGAAAAGCTCTCCTCCAGCAGTTCCTTTAATTCCTCCATCGTCTCGATCTCATTTACGCGTCCTCTCAGCCTTGCCGAGTGGGGAAGCCCTGCCGTATACCAGGCTACGTGCTTGCGCATCTCCCGGATTCCTGTATATTCTCCCTTATAGCGAAGCTGTAGCTCACAGTGCCGTAAAATCATTTCTTTGATTTCCCGGCGCCCCGGCCGCTCCGGCATGTTTCCTGTCGCCAGGTATTCCGCCGTTTCCCTGAAAATCCAGGGATTTCCTCTGGCCGCCCGGCCAATCATGACGCCATCGCAGCCTGTCTCCTTCATCATCTGCTCCGCCCGCACTGCCGATGTGACGTCCCCGTTTCCGATGACCGGAATAGAGACTGCTTCTTTCACCTGCCGGATAATGTCCCAGTCTGCCGCACCGGAGTAATACTGCTCTCTGGTACGTCCATGCACGGCGACCGCCGCCGCCCCCGAAGCCTCAATGATTCTGGCAATCTCCACTGCATTGACATGTTCCTCGTCAAATCCTTTCCGGATTTTCACCGTGACTGGTTTTTTCACCGCTTTCACGGTCTTTGCCACGATTTCCTCTACCCTCTTAGGGTTTTTCATAAGCGCTGATCCCTCTCCGTTATTCACGACCTTAGGGACTGGACAGCCCATGTTCAAATCGAGAATATCAAACGGCCGCTCCTCGATCTCTTTTGCCATCCTGGCAATCAAATCCGCATCTGAGCCAAAAAGCTGTAAGGCAATGGGGTTTTCCCCCTCTGCGATTTCCAGCAAATCCTGGGTATTCTTATTATGAAAAGAAAGCGCTTTAGCGCTGACCATCTCCATGCTGAGAAGCCCCGCGCCCTGCTCCCGGCAGAGCAAACGAAATGGCAGGTCGGTTACTCCTGCCATTGGCGCCAGTATACATGGATTTGCAAGTTTTACATTTCCTATTGTAAGATTCATCGTTTTCTTCTCTCATTTCTCATCTGCTGCGGCACAGAAAGGAAAAATACCTGATAATACATTTCCAGTGCGGTAAGAAGCTCTTCCTTTTCCCTCTGCATCTCCCTGATTTTCAGTACGCTTCCTATTTCATCATAGCCAAAATCATCTTCTGCCGCTTCCGTTCGGAAGCACAGGGTTCCCTCTCTGTCAAACTCCAGCACCAGAACGCCGCCTACATCGTTTGTATAGAGAACGCACATGATTTTCAATTCCTCCTGTATGCTCTCCGGAAGCGACTCAAACGCTTCATTAAAATAAAACTTTTCCTCATATGCGCTTGCACCGCAAAGCACTGTTTTTTCTGCGTCCATCTGTCCCTTCTCCTTATGTATATCCATAAACGCCCCGCACGGATACTTCTCCGGCATACACCTTCTCGATGCTTCCATCCGCCTTTTCAACCAAAAGCTCGCCCTTTTCATTGATTCCCCGTGAAATGCCGCTATACGCATTTTGCGGTTCCAGAACACGTACCTGTGCGTCCATATTTACCAGCATCCCGTTGTAGGTCTCACGAAGCCCTGACAGATCGCCGTCCGCCAGAAACGTTTCCAGGTACTGTTCGAAATATTTCATACAGCCGCAGATGATCTCCGCCCTGTTTACCGTATGTCCGGTCTCAATGGAAAGAGAAGTGGCTATGTCACGAATTTCCTCCGGAAATTTCTCCATATTCACATTGATTCCCGTACCGATGACCAGATAATGGATGACATTCATCTCCGCACTGATCTCTGTTAAAATCCCGCAGATTTTCTTTCCGCCAATCACTGCGTCATTCGGCCACTTGATCTTTGCCGGAAGTCCAAGAAGCTCCCTGCACGCAGAAGCTACCGCCATCCCCATCAGCAGCGTAATCATAGACGCTTTTTCCGGCGAGAGCTCCGGTCGGATGATTAAAGTCATGGCAATGGAAGATTTCGGAGCCATAGACCAGCTCTTTCCCCTGCGCCCTCTTCCGCCTGTCTGTTCATCCGTAACAATCAAAGTGCCATGCGGCGCTCCTTCCTCCGCCATTCGTTTCGCTTTATTATTCGTGGAATCCAGTGTGGAAAAATAGGCGACCTCCTGACCTGCCCATCTGGTCGTCAGCAGACTTTTGATCTCTTCCGCCGATACGACATCCGGACACGCCACGATGTGATAGCCTTTATTGGGAAGCGCCTCGATCTCATAGCCTTCCTCTTTTAGCTGATTCACCGCTTTCCACACGGCTGTCCGGGAAACCCCGAATTTTTCACACAGTTCCTGCCCGGACACATATCCGTCCCGATTTCTCAGAATATGCAAAATCTCACTTTTCATCTCAAAAACCTTTCTACCGTTATAAGCTGTACTGCGAAAAATATCAGCAAAGCCAGCGTGATAACCGTAAACATTGTTCCCAAAATATATCTCTTTTTTATGAATTTCAGCCCGGCAAGAATTCCGTTGACGAGTATCCCCATGCCCGATATCAGCACGAAAAATCCCGGCGCGCTGTCTATCTCCAAAAAGGCCGCAATCACACAGAGAATCAGCACAAGACCGGAAACACTTCCGAAAAATTCCAAATCCAGCGCCTTTCTGATTTTCTTTTTATTCATTTCCTTCCCCAAGCGTTGCAAGCATCACTGCCTTAATGGTGTGCATCCTGTTCTCCGCTTCATCGAATACCTTTGACTGCGCAGACTCGAATACCTCGTCTGTAACCTCCAGCTCCTGAACCTGGAAACGCTCTCCCATCTCTTTTCCGATCTGCGTTTTCAAATCATGGAAAGCGGGGAGACAGTGAAGGAAAATGGCCTGCCCGCCTGCATTTTTCATAACATCCGCCGTCACTTTATACGGTGTAAGCTCCGTAATCCGCTCCGTCCATATCTCCTCCGGCTCGCCCATCGATACCCATACATCCGTATAAATAACATCGGCGCCTTTCGTGCCTGCCTGTACATCCTCAGTTAACGTGATACTTCCTCCGGAAGCCTTTGCGTATTCCTCACATGTCTTTACCAGCGCCGCATCCGGAAAATATTTTTTCGTGGTACATGCGGTAAAGTGCATTCCCATTTTCGCACAGGCAATCATCAGGGAATTTCCCATATTATAGCGGGCGTCCCCCAGATAGACCAGCTTCTTTCCCTTCAGTTCTCCCAGATGCTCGCGGATCGTCAGCAGGTCTGCCAGCATCTGTGTGGGATGATATTCATTCGTAAGTCCGTTCCATACAGGAACCCCCGCATATTTCGCCAGTTCTTCCACGATTTCCTGACCATAGCCGCGATACTCGATTCCTTCGAACATCCTTCCGAGAACACGCGCCGTATCCGCAATGCTCTCCTTTTTTCCAATCTGAGAACCTTTCGGATCGAGATAAGTCGTCCCCATCCCCAGGTCATGCGCCGCCACCTCAAAAGAGCATCTTGTCCTGGTGCTCGTTTTTTCGAAAATAAGGGCAACATTTTTTCCCCGAAGGGTATCCACGGGGATACCCTTCTTTTTCTTATCTTTCAAATCTGCCGCCAAATCCAGCAGATATGTGATCTCTTCCGGTGTGTAGTCTTTTAAGGTTAAGAAATTGCGTCCTTTTAAATTCATATTCTGCCTCCAAATGTACCTCTCTTAAATATCTTTCGCCACTTCTGTTACTGATTTTACAAGTCCTGCCACATTCTGAAGCTCTGACGGAATGATAATCTTTGTCGCCTTACCGTCCGCCACCTTCTCCAATGCTTCCAGGCTCTTTAAGGCAAGGACTGCCTGGTCTGCACCGGCGTCTTTCAGGAAACGCAGTCCATCCGCATTTGCCTGCTGCACTTTCAGAATTGCTTCCGCCTCGCCTTCCGCTTCCCGGATCATCTTCTCCTTTGCTGCCTCGGCACGCAGGATGGCCGCCTGTTTCTCCGCTTCCGCATCCAGAATCGCCGACTCCTTCTTACCTTCCGCAACCAGAATGGTAGACTTTTTCTCTCCTTCGGCACGCAGAATGGCTTCTCTTCGCTCCCTTTCTGCTTTCATCTGCTTCTCCATCGCATCCTGAATCGCAGCCGGAGGAATGATATTTTTCAGTTCCACACGGTTTACCTTGATTCCCCACGGGTCGGTAGCCACATCCAGGGAAGCCCGCATCTTTGTATTGATCGTTTCTCTGGATGTCAGCGTCTGATCCAGCTCCAGATCGCCGATGATATTTCTCAGCGTCGTCGCCGTCAGATTCTCAATCGCCATGATCGGATTTTCCACTCCGTATGCAAACAGCTTGGGGTCGGTAATCTGGTAAAATACGACCGTGTCAATCCGCATAGTTACATTATCCTTTGTAATCACCGGCTGCGGTTCGAAGTCAACAACCTGCTCTTTCAAATTCACGCGCTTCGCTACTCTGTCGATAAACGGCGCTTTGATGTGAAGCCCCACGTTCCAGGTGCCCCGATATCCGCCCAGACGCTCGATCACCAGTGCATTTGCCTGAGGCACAATTCTGATACAGGATATCAGAATCAGTAAAAGTATCAAAACCAAAGCTGCAATCAAAATTGCTCCAAAAAGATTCTCCATATTCTTCCTCCAATTTTCTGCGTCAATTTCCGCATAGCTGAATTAATTTTTCTTTTCTGTGGCTACAGGCTTTTCTGTGACGATAAGCTTCACTCCGCTGACCTTCAGAATCGTAACCGTGGCGTCAGCCGCAATCCTCTCCTCATCACTCTGCGTCCGTGCCATCCACACTTTTCCCCCGACTCTCACTTCACCTGTTGCCGCCAGATTGTCAATCTCCTGTATCACCACTGCTTTTTCCCCAATCAGGCTGTCTACATTCGTTCTCACCCGGTTTCTGTTAATATATTTCGCAGCGAAGGGCCTGGTAAATACCAGCAATAAAATGGACACCGCCAGGAAAACTATGATCTGCACCATAAGACCCGCTCCCAGCATAGAAGCCGCAAACGCCGCCACTGCGCCTCCTGCAAACCAGATGGTCGTAAGCCCCAGGGTAAGCAGTTCAATCACCAGCAGAACGACGATCAGTGCAAGCCAGCAAATCCATTCGATTTCCATACAGATTCCCCCTTTCTTCTTTTTTTATCTTACTATATTCACGGCAAAAATACAACTAAAAAAGGGCTGACGCTCCAACCGCTCATTCAGCCCTTTTTGAAAATTTCACTCTCTTTTTAGAACTTTACCTTCCGATATGCACTGTAAACCTTCGCGCCTTTGTTTTTCACATAACCCCGTATCCTTACGGAAACTTTTTTGCCTGTCCTTATTCCTTTTTTCACCAGAACTGTTTTGGAACCGGACGCCGCTTTTTTATACGCGTTCTTTCCCTGCTTCACCCATACTTCAAAGCCTGTTTCCCCACTCTTTTTACAGACGATCTTCAATCCGGTCTTTTTATAATCCCGCACGCTCTTTACCTTTGGCTTTAAAGGCTTTGCTGCCGTATAAAGAATCTTCGATTCCTTCCCGCTTCCCTTTTCGTTTGACGCGGTTACCTTCACCTGATACTTCTTTCCCGGTTTCAGATTTTTGATTTTCAAAGTATTCTTTTGAGTGCTTCCCGCAGTCTGCCACTTTCCGTCTTTCTGGATATACACCGTATAGGAGGATGCGTCTGCCTGCTGCTTCCAGGTGATCTGCAATCCTTTGGTCTGGGACTTCGCCTTTACATTTTCCACCTGTCCGGGTACCTGTTTCTCCTCTCCCGGTTTTCGCACCAATTTTGCCCGTTCGCTGCCCAGCCGGTCCATCGCCTGACGTATTTCTCCCTCCAGGGCATTTTCATCAAGAAGTACCTGCCCGGCCTCTGCCAGCACTTTTGCAAATGCCTGCGGATTCTGATAGAAGGATAAATCTATTTTTCTATCTTCTGCCAGAATTTTCCGCAGCTCCGTCTTATCCCCCATCGTATAACCGGCATACTGAATCTTATCCAGCAATTCTGCCCATGCCCGGTTAATCTCATTCTGCTTCGACTGCGGATTTTTAAATACCTGCTGTGCGTATGCAAATGCTTCCTGATAAGATGCACGCACGGCTGGAATTACATTCTGAAAATCCAGATTTTCCGCATAAACCATGACGCGGTATAAAGTCCCGATCTCTCTCTGTTCTGTGTCTGTTTCCTGCGGAAGGACAACAGGTGCGCCGATCAGTTCCTTCCGCACGGGTTTCCGCAGTTCCAGCACGGCGTTCATCAACGCCTCCTCTGCCTGCGCCATTTCTTCCTGCCCTGCGTTTCCTTCTGCCAGAAGCTGCTCTATCCGGTCTTTTGCCGCCTGAAAAGCCTCCCAGCCCTGTCCCTCCGTAAAGCTGGCGGCATCATAAAGAGATGTAAAATCGGAAATCGTCTCCAGAGAAGCCGCATTCCCTCCGCTCTGCTGCGTATGTACAAAATAATCAATGTCGATAACCGGGGACTTACACACGATCTTAATTGTATGCGTACCAACCGCAAGCCCTGTCTTTTCATACAGCTTCACGCCTGACGCCGCCGCGCCGGTACAGGAAACCTCTTCCTGCAATACATCATCGATAGATACCTGAGCGCTTCCAAAGTTCGTATCTTTCTGCCCGTACCAGGCAATACTGTCTCCCTGAAAGGTGAAAGATACCGCTGCCGCCGCTTTCGTTGTATATTTGCTTCCTCCTCCGGAGAACCCGCTGTTCTGCTCCGCCGTCCAGTCTCCTTCAAAAATCAGAGCGGAATCTGTCTCCTCTGTCACCGTTTCTTTCCGGGTCAAATCCGGCGCAGACAATTCCTCAGCCCTGAGCAGAAGATAACTCGAAAAATTACATTCCAATACTGCCTGGCCTCCCGGTACATTTGTCGCAATCACCTGATCGTTTACATAATCCACAATGCGGTACAATTTATACGGATTTAACCCTTTGAGTTCCACCGCCGGATTTCCCTCAGGGCGGAACTTATTTCCATCTCTGTAAAAAGCATAATACATAGTACCGTCCTTATTCACTACGTATGTCTCATAAGGGTCAAAGCCATAACTATACAAATCTCCCACGAACTGACCTTTTTGAAGCTCTGCTTCCTGTGCAATCTTAAGCCATCTCTCATACTCTTTCTGCTGGCTGCCTGTCATATTTCTTTTTTCAATCAGAACCGCGCCTGTCCCCACCGCGGAAGGATACCAGATTTCATTGTGGTCTGTCGTAATTGGAAAATAGTCCCCGCACAATGCCTTGTACGCCTTTACCCTTCTTCTCGTCTGGTCGACGCTTGTCGGGTCAGCCGTCGGCACCTGGGTTACATACGGCAGGGAATAATAATCCTGCGGCGTTCCACAATTACACAAAAGATGAAACGCATCTTCGTTGCACTCTTTCATCGCCTGGTAGACCTCACGGTAAAATACAGCCTGATTCTCTGTCGATTCCTCTGGCCTCGCATGATGGTGAGCCGGATTATAACAATGCGGAATGCTCCATACATAATCACTCTTCAATCCGTCAAATCCCCACTCATTCAATGCCTTTTTCACAAAATCCACCTGGCTCTGCACCGCCCCTTCAGAACATGGGCAGAGCGCATAACCACTTGTCCCGTTAAACCGGTCGGACGCGCCCGGCCCCGCCAGCTTTCCTTTTGTTCCATTTTGATTCTGCACAAAGTATTCCGGATGCTCTTTATAAAGACTGCTGTTCTCTCGTCCTCCGTCGCACGGACGCCACCAGAGAAGCGCCGTCATCCCTCTCTCATGAATTGCATCCGTCAGACGCTTCATATCTGCACTTCCATTTGGAAGCTTTGCGCTGTTCAAATCCCATTGTCCGGCATTGTTATACCATCCGTCATCCAACGTTACCTGTTTAATCCCCAGCGCCTGCAATTCATCCAGCTTTCCAAGAATCAGTTCCAGCGTCCAGTCAAATTCCCAGCCCCAGCTTTCCCAGCGCAGATCATAGCTGCTGTCCGGAATCTCCTCTTCACTTAAGGTCTCAAATCCGATCTGGCGCATACCATCCGCATAACCGCGAAGCCCCATATAGTAATCGCCGTTATGTACATGTACAAATCCCTCTCCAGCCGCTACGGTCTCCTGCGCTGCGACCGTCCGGGACGGTCTCTGGATGGCGGCATAGACCGTCTGGTCCTTCTCATCTACCGGAGTCTGCACTTCTCTCCTCGTGATGCTGGCGTCTCCAACCGTAATTCCGCCATTTTCAGAATAAATATCCGCCGCCGGCACGCCGACAGACGTATCATCCTGTTTATTCGCCCGATGAAAGGTCTGGCCGTCACTCAGATCGATCTTCTGTAAGGTATCATAAAAACTCTGCTGGCCTTCTCCGCCCCCGTTATAACTCCAGACCGTCTGCGCCGGATTACTGAGCGCAAATTCACAGTCTACAAATTTCTGAACATCCACCTGCCCGCTTTCGGCTTTGTAACTGGTCCGCACATAGAGAAGCCCCGGAACCTCGTCCACGGATTCCAGTTCGCAGACACGCAAAAGCCCCGTATCCGCAGAGCGGGAAGTCACCGTCATCCTGCTTCCTTTTCCTGCGGTTCCCTCCACGTTTTCTTCCACCTGACAGGTAAAATCCGTAAAATCAGACAAAACGCTCCCGTTCACTACCGGATAACTGATGCAGGACGGCCGGCTCATCTGAAATCTCGTCCCATCCTCCTGATATCCGTACAGACTGACCATCCCTGTCGTCCCATCAAACTGCACCTGCACTCCATTTCCATCCAGCGCCTTTGCCGTCTCCGCCGACGCCCGGAAGCCCGTAAATCCCAATCCCACAACGGCTGTCACAAACAGCATTTTCCAATATTTTTTTCGCATACCTTCCCTCCGCTTTCATTTTTTTTAATCATATCATAGGACTGTCATTCTGTACACCCCTGCAAACATATTTCCTGTTCCTGCCTTACTCCCTTATACCTTACTGATTCCCAAAATCTGAGGAAGTGGCGCAGCAGACATTCCGTAGATTCCGGGTGAGGTTCCGGCAAACTGAAGCTCCGGATCATAGTACAGGCCATTGATGCGTACACACGCATGGCGTGTCAGCCCGTCCGGCGCTCCATCACGCGACCCCCGTATACGCCCCCTCACCACGCGGCAGTCTTCATATCCAATCACCTTTGCCAGGACTGCGAATCCACAGGCGAAATTATAACAGTTTCCGGCTTTCTTATCATAAAATTCTATGGCATAATCATATTCCCATCCATCATATACCTCAAACGCCCGCCATGTCACATAGCTGAAATTGGAACGGCTCGATACATAATCAAACGCTGCCCTGAGTTGCTGCGCCCGACTCATTCCATTCGTGGTAATCTTCTTCAGGATTCCCGCCGCCTTTTCTTCCGCCTCTTTTTTTACCTTATCCTTCCTGGTAAGCTTTGCATAACCATTTTTGTCAAGCTTTACTCCGTCAATCGTTCGATTTACGGCCATTTTCCCGGTTTTCTGATAAAAGTAAGCTTTCTTTTTTTCGAAAAACTGCCAGCCGGTCTGCATCATCCCCTGATCTGAGAAAAAATACTGGCTTTCTCCGATTTGGTACAGTCCTTTTACCCCGCATCCCTCCTCATCAAAATAGTATTTCTTTTCCTGCCAGGTTACCCAGCCGGTCTTTGCCTTTCCATTTCTTCCAAAATAGTAGCGCTTCCCACGAACGACCTTCATGGTATTTTTTACCATCCGCCCTTTCCTGTCAAAGAAATACTTTCTCTTTCCTATCTTTTTCAGCCGACTGCGGATTAGTGTCCCATTTTCATCATAATAATAGCGTTCGTTCTTTTTCGTCACCCAGGAATTCCGGGCAGCGTTGGTACGCATCGGCGCCAAAAGCAGGCATACCAAAAACAACATTCCTCCTGCCAGCAGGATTTCTTTTTTCATTCGTTTCACAAAAACTCCCTCCGTTCCACTGCTCGCTTTTTAGTATTCCTCTGTTTTTACGCTTCCATCGGAATATGTAATCTCATAATATCCGTGTCCGCTTCCGTCACAGTCGTCAAACGCCTGACGGCTTACCTCATACACACCGCCGCCAGAAGGCTGAGACTGCTGGGACTGCTGCGCTGCCTCGGCCGCCTGCGCTGCCGCCTTTGCGGCCTCCTCCGCTTTCACCGCCTGGTCTGCCTCTTCCTTTTTATCCGTCAGATAATCCTTTGCCACATAGCCTTCCTGATCGCCCAGCTTTACCTTATACCATTTGTCGCCCTCCGGAACAGCCTCTACCTCATCGCCCAGATGTGCCACAGACACTGCTTCGGATGCCGCGTCTGCTTCCTGCCGGACATAGACGTCGCTCACCACATACATGGTCTTTGGTTCTGCCGCCGTTTCTTCTGTCTCTGTTTCCGATATGCTTTCTGTCTCTGTTTCTGATACGGTTTCCGTCTCTGTTTCCGACGCCGTTTCTGCTTCTGTCCCGCTCTCTGTCTGTATCTCTGTCTTTGCCTCTGTTTCGCTTCCCGCGCCATTTCCACATGCCGTTGTCATGCAGCCTGTGACTGCCAGCGCCATGACTGCCATCATCCATTTTCTTTTCATTTTTCTTTTTCCTCCTACAAAATATCTGTGTAAATTTTGTGCCATTTCCCGTCCTTTTGGACAAGAATGGCTACGTTTTCCATTCCCTGTCTCCATCTTTCCGTCAAATACAATACAAACCCGCTGTCCCTGCGCTCTCCTTCTACAGAAAGGCTCGCTGGAAATGCCTCATATCTGTTTCCGTTTACCTCTATGCAGATGCGGGAATCCACTTCCAGAAACTCCTCGTCAATGACGCCGCTCAGCTTTACATAACCGCCCTGCTGTTCCGCCTGGAGTGCCGTCACTTCCGCCGCATCCTCCACGGCATCTCCCTCCGGAAGCATCAGCGAAGCCGCCATCTGCGGCGGATTTTCAGTCATTTCCGGCAGGAACCGTTCTGCCCTTTCCACGATTACCGTATCTGCCTGATGTTCCGTAAGATCTTCCATCCGGTACGGAATCCCTCTGGAAAAGTAAGCGTTCGCATATTGATTCGCCAAAAATGGAAGCAGCGTATTTCCAAAAGAATCCCGGTACATGACCAGACTCCCCTCCGCCGAAGGGTTTACCGTAGTAATTCTGGGGTCAAAATTACTCTCCACCTCTCCCACGTAAGCAAACACATGGGTATCATCATAATAAATCTCTTCCTCGGGGGTCAATGCCAGCGGATAAACCATCTCATCCAAATCTCCCGTAAAATCCGTTCTGACCTCGCCTGGCGCTTCCGCAAGCGGCAGATGCTCCTTTCCAAGCTCCGTCAAAAGCGCATCCGCAGCCAGCGCCGCCCCCTTATTGTTCCAATGGGAATCCCGCTTATGATACAGAACCTCCTCCTGCTCCGAAAACATCTGATAAAGATTCACATAATGAACGCCCTCCCGCTCAAGCCACGGCTCGATGCGTTTCAGGTTCTTTTCCCCCGACACTTTCAAACCTGCATAATAAGGCATATGCTCCCCGTACAGGCTGTTCTTGTTCGGCGCAATCGTAAACAGAAAATCCGCCCCCTGACGCTTTGTATCCTCCTGCATCATCGCCAGAGAATGCGCCACATTAAACAATGCCCTTTCGCTCATCGGCTCCATTCCCAGATAATCATCCAGCGAATCCCGATAATAAAGCCATCCTTCTGTGCCCTGTATCACGCTGTCCACCGCCGAAACGCCAAAGATTTTTCCCTGAATCAGGGCATTGGCCGTTACCAGCTCCTGCCGGAATCCAAAATGATCCTGAAACCAACTGCCTGCGTCGGAAAGGAAATTCAGATTCCACCCTTCCTCATCCCTTAATACGGGCGCTTTGGCACGCGTCCGGTTCTCCGAAACATCCCCGCGCTCCCCAACCGCCATACCTGCAAGGGGAATCAGGCAGACAGCGAAAAAGAGGGCTGTATAAATCGTATATTTTTTCTTCATTCCGCCGTCCTCCTAAAACCTGAAATAAATGAAAGGATTATAGGAGCCGCCTGCCAGATTCAGCATACACAGAACCAGTCCTGCCATACTGCACACATAAGCAAAGGTCTCGTAGCCTTTCCACCTTTTCCATGTTTCACAAACCGGAAAGGACGCCAGACATGCCGCAGCAAAAGTCACGATGTACAGCGGCGTAAGCTGCTGTAGACAAAGGCTGAGAGAAAAATTCCCCTCAGGAAGCCCCGTAAACATATTTTTCACCCATAAAATTCCCTGCTTCATCGTATCCGCGCGGAAAAATACAAAGCCAATGCACACCACCAGCATTGTATAAACATGCAGAAACGCCTGCTTCACTTTTCCGCCCTTCTCATGAAGCCAGGGCACAAACTCCTCCAGCATCAGAAAACATCCATGATACACGCCCCAGAACAGGAACGTCACGTTCGCCCCATGCCATATGCCGGTACACAAGAATACAAAAAACTTGTTGATGCAGGTGCGCGCTTTCCCTTTCCGGTTTCCTCCCAGGGGAATATAAAGATACTCCTGAAACCAGCTTGAGAGAGAAATATGCCATCTCCGCCAGAACTCCCGGATGCTGCACGAACTGTAAGGATAATGAAAATTCTCTTTAAAGTGAAAACCGAACATCCATCCCAGACCGATCGCCATATCACTGTAGCCGCTGAAATCAAAATAGATTTGAAGCAGGTAAGACAAGGCTCCAAGCCATGCGGACGCCATACCGACGCTTCCGGCCTCCATGCCAAAAAGAGCGTCCGCGCCCATCGCCATCACATTGGCAATCAACACCTTTTTCGAAAGTCCGGCGATAAAACGCCGGATCCCCTTCGCAATCCCCTCTGCCGTCTGTTCCCGGTTTTCGATCTCCAGCTCCACATCATGATATTTTACGATCGGTCCTGCAATCAACTGTGGGAAAAAGGATATGTAAAGCAGAACCTTTCCAAAATTCTTCTGGGGAGGGTTCACTCCCCGGTACACATCAATTACGTAAGACATCGCCTGGAATGTGAAAAAGGAAATGCCAATCGGCAGACGTATCTGCGGTACGGGAATCGCCGTTCCCGCAAGAGCATTCACAGTCTCCGTCAAAAATCCCGCATACTTAAATACCACCAGAAACGCCAGGTTCATAAACACCGACAAAATCAACAGCGCTTTCCTTTTTCCCTGAAAACGGCTCATCCCCAGCGCACACAGATAATTCAGGAATGCGGAAATCATCATGACAAACACATAAACCGGCTCGCCATAGGCGTAACAGACCAGACTCGCCGCCAGCAGCATAACATTTTTCGCCCTGGTTCCGGGCAGAAGCAAATGCCCTAAAAACACCACGGGCAAAAAGACACATAAAAATACAAGAGAACTAAATACCATGCCAGACCTCCGCTATCGCTTAATCACGATTCCCGGTCACGTGCCACACGATTTCTTTTTCGCCATAGCGAAACGTATACACGGTAAAGTTCCGGTAGGCCAGGATTCCGTCATCCCCGGACTGGTTCTCCCATGTCATACAGCTTGCCATATAGTCTGCGGAATCCGGTTCGCCGATCAATTTCTTTAATTCCGCCACATCCGTTCCCTGTACGCTGCATTTCTGCAAAAGCTCTGTCTTTCCCGTATCCTTCTTTCCATCCACGCCAAATGCGTACAATTTTCCGTCAACCGCCCAGATACCCGTATACGCTTTTCCTTCTTTTCCAAGATAATATTTTTTCTGATACCAGCAGCTTTTCTGCATCTGCGCTTTGGCATTAAAACAATAGATGTTTCCCTTGATCTTTTTTACTCCCGTGCAGGCCGCGCCGTTTTTTCCAAAGTAATATCTCTGTGTCTTTCCTTTGGTTTTTACATTGACCCACTTATTCTTAACCTTTTTCCCCTTCTTGTAATAGAAGTATTTCTTTTTCTCCTTCACCAGACCGCTTTTCTTTTTTGACGCCGCCTGAACCTGCGCGGTTTCAGGAACGATTCCCGCAGATGTCTGGAAACAGAACACGAACGCCATCGCCAGAATGCAGACCTTTATTTTCTTCATAACTCTTCACCTTTCTTCCTTAGAACTTCACATTTACCGTTTTACTCTTTTTGTAGGCACTCTTCATACTCTTAACGCTCTTCATAAAATATTTCCCTTTACTTCCGGCGGCAAACTTATCCATATTTGCATCAAACACATACCAGACCTTTCCCACCCGAATCTCACACCACGCATGGGGCTGCCATCTGGATTTCTGAAAGCCATTGGTCGTTCCGATACAGATTCTCACTGGAAGGTCTGTCGCTTTCTTTGCCAGAAAAGCATACAGCGCCGCATAATGATAACAGCTTCCTTCCTTTTTCTTTATCATCTCTGCGGCATAGGTTTTTTCCCATCCTTTTTTCGCCGTAAATCCCATGACACGGGCATAGCCATAATTTTTCTCCACATACTGAAACAGGTTTTTCAACTGCTTTTTCTGGTTCTTTTCTTTTTTTACCGCTTTCTTCACGAGCTTTTCTGCTGACTTCTCCAGACTGCTCTTCGCAGCGTCTGCCGGCAGTACCGCCGATGCCGCGCCGCTTACCGCCATCACTCCTGCAAGCGCCAGAGCCGCCGCTCTGTTTTTCATCTTTCCCTGCATCTTCTTCTCCTTTCTCTTTACTCCAGGTTTCCGGTATCCCCGGAACTTTCTCCCAATGTAATCCATTTCAGGTAAGCATTCATAAACAAGTCGATGCTTCCATCCAGAACGCTGTCCACATTTCCCGTCTCCGCACCGGTTCTGTGATCCTTTACCATCGTATACGGCTGTAAAACATAGGAACGAATCTGGTTCCCCCAGCCGATTTCTTTGACTTCTCCCCGGATACCAGACACTTTCTCCGCATTTTCCTGCTGTTTTAAAAGGTACAGCTTTGCTTTCAGCATCTGCATCGCCTTATCCTTATTCTGAAACTGAGAACGTTCATTCTGGCACTGCACCACGATATTCGTCGGGATATGCGTAATACGGATTGCGGAAGAAGTCTTATTGATGTGCTGTCCTCCGGCTCCGCTGGAACGGTACGTGTCAATGCGCAGATCCTCGTCACGGATTTCGATATCTAGGTCTTCCTCTATGTCCGGCATCACATCACAGGATACAAAGGAGGTCTGGCGCTTTCCTGCCGCATTAAAGGGAGAAATGCGCACCAGGCGGTGCACGCCCTTCTCCGATTTCAGATAACCATAGGCATTCTCGCCATTGACCTGAAAGGTTACCGACTTAATCCCGGCCTCATCGCCATCCAGATAATCCAGTACCTCCACTGCGTATCCTTTTTTATCCGCCCAGCGGCAGAACATACGGTAGAGCATTCCGGCCCAGTCGCAGGACTCCGTCCCTCCCGCTCCTGCATGGAGCGTGACGATGGCATTGTCCTTATCATACTCGCCGGAAAGCAGAGTCTTAATCCGGATATTCTCATACGTATCGATAAAGCGTTCCAGCTCCCCCTGGATTTCCGGTATCAGGGAGGCGTCATTTTCCTCATCCGCCATCTCGATCAGCGTCTCGATCTCCTCATGTAATTCCTTCAAAGTCTGATACGTTTCAATATCATTCTTCAAATCTTTCAGGGTCCTCATCGCCTCCTGAGATTCCTCCGGCTTATCCCAGAAGTCCGGCTCTTCCATTTTTCTTTCTAATTCCTGGATCCGTTTCTCTTTATTCGCCAGGTCAAAGTGAATCCCTCACTTCCACTAATGGTTTTTCATACGTGTTCAACGTGTACTTGAACTGGTCTAATTCAACCACAGCTTCACCTTCTTTCTTTCATTTAAAGTTTATTTACAAAAAGGCCGTTTTCAAAAAACGGCCTCCTGTTTCAAGTTTTTATTTCTTTCTTCCGCAGCACTGCTTATATTTCTTGCCGCTTCCGCATGGGCAGGGATCGTTCGGGTATATTTTCTGCTCCGCGCGTTTCTTCGGCGCGTTCTGCAAAGAATCATCCTTATTCGTACCCGTCACCTTCGCTACTTCCTCTCTCTCAACCTTCTGCTCGATCTTTACACGATACAGAAGGCGCAGGGTATCTTCCTGAATCGCCACAGACATGGCGTCAAACATCTCATATCCGCTCATCTTAAACTCGACAAGAGGATCTCTCTGGCCGTATGCCTGCAATCCGATTCCCTGACGAAGCTGATCCATATCATCGATATGATCCATCCATTTTCTGTCGATTACCTTCAGAAGAATCACGCGCTCCAGCTCACGAATCTGCTCCGCCTCCGGAAACTCTGCTTCCTTCGACTCATACAGTTTCACAGCCTGTTCCTTTAAGGACTGCTTCAACTCGTTTTTCTTCATGTTTTCCTGCACGGAAATCTTCAGCGGAATAATGGGCGCCAGAAGGGAGTTCAGCTCCGGAATATTCCAGTCTGCGGTATTCTGATCATCGGAGATACACATATCTACCGTATTATCCACCGTATCGGCAATCATCTTCAGAATAGAATCCCGCATACTCTCGCCATCCAGAACCCGCCGTCTCTCTTTATAGATAATCTCCCTCTGCTCGTTGTTTACCTGGTCGTATTCTAACAGATTCTTACGAATTCCGTAGTTGTTGCTCTCAATCTTCTTCTGTGCGTTTTCAATGGCTTTCGACAGCATCTTGTGTTCGATCTGCTCATTCTCCGCCACACCCAGAGACTTGAAAATCCCCATCAGACGTTCGGAACCAAAGAGACGCATCAGGTCATCCTCCAGGGAAATATAGAATCTGGATTCTCCCGGATCACCCTGACGTCCGGAACGTCCACGGAGCTGATTGTCAATACGTCTCGACTCATGGCGCTCTGTACCGATAATCTTCAGGCCGCCCGCTTCCTTCGCTTCCTCGTCCAGTTTAATATCCGTACCACGTCCCGCCATGTTCGTAGCGATCGTGACTGCGCCATGCTGTCCGGCCTGCGCTACAATCTCCGCCTCCAGCTCATGAAATTTCGCATTCAGTACCTTGTGCGGAATCCCCTGCCGCTTCAGCATACCGCTCAGAAGCTCAGACGTCTCAATGGTAATCGTACCTACCAGCACCGGCTGTCCCTTCTCATGGGCTTCTCTGATCGATTCCACAACGGCATTGAACTTTTCTTTCTTTGTCATATATACCGCATCATCCAGGTCTTTTCGAAGCACCGGCTTGTTGGTCGGAATCTCAATAACGTCCATTCCATAAATATCACGGAACTCCTTTTCCTCGGTGAGCGCCGTACCGGTCATACCGGACTTTTTGGTGTATTTGTTAAAGAAATTCTGGAACGTGATGGTCGCCAGCGTCTTGCTCTCTCTTTTAACCTTTACATGCTCCTTCGCTTCAATCGCCTGATGAAGCCCATCCGAATACCTTCTTCCCGGCATAATACGTCCGGTAAATTCATCCACGATCAATACCTGGTCTTCTTTCACCACATAATCCTGATCTCTGTGCATCAGGCTGTGCGCCCGCAGCGCCAGATTCACATTATGCTGAATCTCCAGGTTTTCCGGGTCGGCCAGATTGTCAATCTGGAAGAATTTTTCCACCTTTTTGATTCCCTGCTCGGTCAGGTTTACGACCTTATCCTTTTCGTTCACCACATAATCCCCGGTTTCGGTAATCTCTTCTCCCATGATGGCAGACATCTTCGTGACTTCGCCGCTGGCTTCTCCCCGTTCCAACTGTCTGGCCAGAATGTCGCAAACCTCGTAAAGCTTCGTGGACTTTCCGCTCTGTCCGGAAATGATTAACGGCGTCCGCGCCTCATCGATCAGAATCGAGTCGATCTCATCGATGATTGCATAATGCAGTTCCCGCTGCACAAGCTGTTCTTTATAAATGACCATGTTATCACGCAGATAATCAAAGCCCAGCTCATTGTTCGTCACATAAGTAATGTCACACGCATACTGCGCCCGGCGCTCGTCATTGTCCATCTCATTTAAAACGCATCCCACCGTCAGCCCCAGAAATTCATGTACTTTTCCCATCCACTGTGCGTCACGGTGCGCCAGATAATCATTTACGGTAACGATATGCACGCCCTTTCCCTCCAGGGCATTCAGATATGCCGGAAGGGTAGACACCAGGGTCTTACCTTCTCCCGTTCTCATTTCCGCAATACGTCCCTGATGAAGGATGATACCGCCGATCAACTGTACGCGGTAATGCTCCATATCCAGCACACGTCTCGCCGCCTCGCGCACCGTAGCAAATGCCTCCGGCAGAAGGTCATCCAGTGTTTCTCCTTCCTCCAGTCTCTTTTTATATTGTCTGGTCTTGTCCTTAAGTTCTTCATCCGACAAAGCCTGCATGGTCGGTCTCAAGCTTTCAATTTTATCTACAAGAGGTCTGATCATTTTTACCTCTCTCTCGCTGTGAGTACCGAATACTTTCTGAATCAAATTCATCTCTTTTCTCCTATACTATCATCTGTTTCAAACAAACTATCTTATATTCTACCACTTTCCCCTTAAATAAACAATAAAATTTTTATGAATAAGCTATGAACACGTAAAAGCAGGGATTGCGGCAAAATACCGCAGCCCCTGCTGTCTATGGCTAACATTCCGGCTCGATCAATCCGTATGTGTTTCCCTTTCTCTTATACACAACGCTCACGGCATCTGTCTCTGCATTAATGAATACGAAGAAACTATGCCCCAAAAGCTCCATCTGCACACAGGCGTCCTCCGGAAACATCGGCTTCATATCAAAATGCTTGGTACGAATAATCTTTACTTCGTCGTCCCCCTGAACTTCTTTTTCAAGGAATTCTTTCTTAAAGTTGCCTCCGTTTTTATGTTTTTCAATAATCTTGTTTTTATATTTGCGAAGCTGTCTCTCGATAACCTCTTCTACCAGGTCAATGGATACGTACATATCATTGCTGACCTGCTCGGAGCGGATGATATTTCCTTTTACCGGGATCGTCACCTCAATCTTCTGTCTTTCTTTTTCCACACTCAGAGTTACATTAATCTCTGTTTCAGGAGTAAAGTACCTTTCCAGCTTTCCAAGCTTGTCCGTAACCGCTGTTCTTAAGCCTTCCGTAACCTCAATATTTTTTCCACTAATCGTAAAACGCATGATGTCCAACTCCTTTTTTCTAAAATTCCAGCACTCAATGAGTACTTTTCATGTGGATATTATACCATATTTAACACAAATTTCAAGAAAAAATCCATGAATTATCTGTAAACTTGTAACAGTTCAGCCTTCCGGCTTCACTGTTACGTAAACTTCTAAAAAGTGAAGCCAGGGACAGGTTCTGCCCCGCCCCGGCAACGCTTTTAAACCAGTTCCGCAATTCTGGTAACTGCCACATAAATTTCCTGAATCTTATACCATGTACGGTAATCTACAATGCCCGTCTCCGGAAGCCCAAAAACGTCCTGAAAGATTTGAACGGCATTCTGGGTATTTTCACCGTAGATACCGTCAACCGCAATCTTCGGAATCCGCGGATAATTATTCGAAATGGCATTTAGCTGTTCCTGAATCTGTTCCACCTGATCCCCCGCAGCGCCAATGTCCAGAGCGTAGCCGGGCCACGAGAGAGGAACCCCTGCGATTTCCTCCGCCGTATTGATATAGATGCTGCTGCCATAATAATGCCTGAGAATCTCGATCGCCGTATAGCCCTGGTCGCCCAGAGATTTTGACCCCCACTGGCTCAACCAATTCGCAATAACGTACCAGCCGCGCTCCTTTTACTCAAACTTTCTGTCATACAAAAGCGCCGCAATCAGCACGACCAGGCAAGAGCCGCAGTTATGTACCAACGCCCCCGTAGTCGGCGTGAGCCATCCCAGAAGAGAACATGTGATTGCCGCAAAATTAATGCAGAGCGATAAAGAGATACTGAATTTAATCGTTTTTACACATGCGTCGGACAGTCGTTTCAGATACGGGATTTTCGTTATGTCATCGCTCATCAACGCAATGTCTGACGCTTCTACTGCGATGTCGCTTCCCATTGCCCCCATAGCGACGCCCACATCGGCCGTCTTGAGCGCGGGAGCATCGTTTACGCCATCGCCAATCATGCAAACCTTTTTCCCTGCTGTTTGAAGCGCCGTAATCTCTGATACTTTTTGTTCGGGCAGAAGCCCCGCATGAACGTCTTTTATGCCAGCCTGCTTTGCAAAATATTCCGCGCTCTGCTTATGGTCGCCCGTAAGTAAAACAACGTGCACGCCTGCTTTATGCAGGCTGCCAATCATGTCCGCCGCAGTATTGCGAAGCGTATCGGAAAGCGTTACCGCGCCGAGCAGGCTTTTTGCATTTGCCACGAGAATGACTGCCTTTCCTTCTTTTCCGAATTGTTCCAGTACCTGTTTTGCCCTACTGTCAATTGCAATCTGCTGTTCCGCCAGAAAAGCCGCATTGCCGCAGAACATCTTTTCCGTGCCTATTACCGCCGATATTCCCCTGCCAGGGAACATTTGAAAATCTTCTACAGCAAGCAATTCCAATTTTTCCTGTTTTGCATAAGCGGTAACCGCTTTGGCAAGGGGATGTTCCGAATACCCTTCCGCAGAGGCAGTCCGTTGTAAAAGCGCTGCCTGATCAAAATCACCGGTAAAAGGATAAACGTCTTTCACCACGAGATTGCCATTTGTAAGCGTACCTGTTTTATCAAAGGCAATCGTATCCACCTTTCCCATTCTTTCAAGGGCTTCGCCCGATTTAATCATGACCCCATGCTTTGCTGCCTGTCCGATTGCCGCCATAATTGCCGTAGGCGTGGCAAGCACCAACGCACAGGGACAGAATACAACCAGCACTGTTACCGCGCGAATCACGTCCTTTGTCAGGATAAAAGCGGCGATTGCGAGGAGCAATGCAGCGGGAACAAGCCAGCTTGCCGCCTGATCGGCAATGCGGGCCATCGGCGCTTTTTTCTTTTCCGCTTCCTCTGCCATGCGAATGAGTTTTTGCAGGGAACTGTCCCCGCCGGCTTTCGAAGCCCGGATATCAACTGTTCCGAAACAATTGATGGTACCGCAAAAAACGCTGTCACTCACAGTTTTATCGACAGGTAAGGACTCTCCAGTCATCGTCGACTGGTCAACGGAAGTCGTTCCCGTGATAATCTCTCCGTCAACAGGGATTGTTTCGCCAGGCAGGACCCGTAAAATATCATTCGGCATAATGTCTTCCGCCGCAGTCATTTCTTCCTTCCCCTCTACGATTCTGCGCCCCTGCTGCGGAACAAGGCGGAGCAGTTTCTTTATGCCTTTCTTTGCCCGTTCCGTAGTCTTTTCCTCCAAAATAGCGCCAATCGCCATAATAAAAGCCACTTCACCTGCGGCAAACAAATCTCCGACAATCATCGCCGCTATCATAGCAATGGAAATCAGCAGGGCAGATGAAATCTTGCGGATGCCGTGATTATGTACCATCCTCCAAACGGAAAGATACAAGAGCGGAATACCGCAAATGATGACTGCCATCCAGGCAGGATCAACCGGAACGCTTATCCCTTTCAGCGACAGTACCAGACTGATCACAAGAAATACACCGCCTACAGCCGTCATGGGAACCCCCGCAAGGAAATCATTGATTTTTTGGAACATAAAAAAAGCCTCCTAACTGCATACCATTGACTTTATCCGCCATGTATGATACGCTCAGTTCGATACAAAACACTTTGTTTCGTATTTAGCATAGTCACAAATCCCCGATCAATCAACAACCAAAACGGCCATTTCGTTTGTTATCGAACAAAACGACAAAATTGTTCAGAAAGGATCACACATGGACAGACGGCAGCAAAAAACAAGGCAGGCCATTTTTTCGGCATTTATCAGGCTTCTCGAAAAAAAACGCTATGAAAAAATAACCGTACAGGAAATACTGGATGAGGCGAACATCGGCAGAAGCACCTTTTATGCCCATTTTGAAACAAAAGATGAATTGCTCAGGGCCGTGTGCAGGGAACTATTTGGACACATTATCAGCAGTACGATGGACAAAACTCATACGCACGGTTTATCCTCAAACGGTGAAGCTCCGCAGTCTGTTTTCTGCCATCTTTTACAGCATCTACAGGAAAATGACAACAATATTCTGGAATTGCTGTCCTGTGAAAGCAGCGAGATATTTCTTCGTTACTTTAAGGACAGCCTAAATGAACTGATACAAACACAATTTATATGTGAACATCGTAAACAAAACCAGGCTTTACCACAGGATTTTCTAATCAACCACATTTCAGGAAGTTTTGTTGAAATGGTCTTATGGTGGCTAAAAAACCAGAAAAAGCATACGCCCGAAGAATTAGACCGTTACTTTCGCGCAGTCATTGAACCGATCGGAATCTTACAAAGAAAATAGCGCATTCTCGTAATCCTTGACATAATATCTGATATTCTTCCTGCCCTTTTGGATGATCGTATGCCCCTCTTTTTCACAAACTTTGCAAGCTGCAATGTCCGCAAGCAGCTTTCTATGCCAAAAAAACCTGCTTTGCCAGGTTTTTTCTTACCTGGCAAAACAGGAACGTATTTTGTCTGCATAACAGCCACAATATCATATTGGTCAAACTTTTTAATTTCCCGTCGGGAGAAACGGACGAATCGCCCCGGCCACATTGGCAATCGGCATCGTCTGAAGCCATACGCGCCCTGGCCCCGTAATAACCGTATTAAAAAATCCTTCTCCGCCAAACAGTTTGTTCTTCATTCCCGGAACGGACTGAATATCAATCTGACAATCTGCTGTCATAGCCGCCAGATGCCCGGTATCCACAACGATCTGCTGTCCAGGCTGCAACTCATACTCAATCACATGTCCGTCAAATTCGGCAAATGCTACTCCATTTCCACTGATTTTCTGAAGGATAAATCCTTCCCCGCCAAATAAGCCCGCGCCAACCTTTTTATTCAGATGTACGGAAAGCTCCACGCCCATCTCACTGGCCAGGAATGCGCTCTTCTGGAAAATCATCTCATTTCCCCTGGAAATTTCAAACGCTCTGATGGAACCCGGAAAGCTGGATGCAAATGCAATCATGCCCGCTCCCTGCGCAGTATAAATATTCTGAAACATCTTTTCCCCGGAGAACATTCTTCCGAATGCCTTTCCAACGCCTCCATTTGTGGTCGTTTCCATTCTCATATTCGGCGACATCCAGGACATTCCGCCGCCCTCCGTAATCATCTTCTCTCCTGCATCCAGATAACAGATAACTACGGGAAGTGTTTCCCCTTTGATCTCGTATCTCATAATCTCATCCTCCTTACACTTAATTGCATATAGTATACCATTAAACCGCCGCAATATCAATCAAGGTAAGTTTCTTAATGTCCGTATTTTCCAGGCTCGTCACCAGCGCCCGCGCCGTATCCATAGCGGTGAGCACGTTCACGCCCGTCTCGATGGCGTTTCTCCGAATCAGAAACCCATCTTTGGAGTGCTCCACGCCCTGCGACGGCGTATCAATCACAAGGTCAATCTCATGTCCCAGAATCAAATCCAGAAGGTTCGGAGATTCCTGCTCTATCTTATTGATACGTACCGCATGAACCCCTCCTGCATTCAGGGCTTTTGCCGTGCTTCTGGTCGCATAAATCTTATAGCCGATCGCCTCAAACCGCCGCCCGATTTCCACGGCCTCCTCTTTATCCGCATCCTTCACGGTCATAATCATATTTTTATACTTTGGAAGGCTGACGCCCGCTCCCAGGAACGCCTTATACAGCGCTTCATTGAAAGTCTTTGCAATTCCCAGGCATTCCCCGGTAGACTTCATCTCCGGTCCGAGACTGATATCCGCACCCCGGATTTTCTCAAAGGAAAATACCGGCATCTTAATCGCGATATAGTCCGCCTCCGGCGCAAGCCCTGTGGAGTACCCCAGCTCTTTCAGCTTGTGCCCCAGAATCACCTTCGTCGCCAGCGGCACAATCGGGATTCCTGTCACCTTGCTGATATACGGCACGGTACGGCTTGATCTTGGATTGACCTCAATCACATACACTTCCTGCCCGCACACGATAAACTGGATATTAATCATGCCGATGACATGCAGGGCCCTCGCCAGCCGCTTTGTGTACTCTACAATCGTTTCCTTTACCTCATCATCCAGGCTCTGTGCCGGATAGACGGAAATGCTGTCGCCGGAATGGATGCCCGCCCGCTCGATGTGCTCCATAATGCCGGGAATCAGGATATCCTCGCCGTCGCATACCGCATCCACCTCAATTTCCTTTCCCACCAGATATTTATCCACCAGAATCGGGTGCTCCTGCGCAATCCGGTTGATAATCCCGATAAACTCGTCCACATCCTCATCGTTAATCGCAATCTGCATTCCCTGTCCGCCCAGTACATAGGACGGCCTGACAAGCACCGGATAACCCAGTTCATTTGCCGCCTTTTTCGCCTCTTCTGCCGTGAATACCGTATGTCCCGCCGGTCTTGGAATGCCGCAGGTTTCCAGAATTCCATCAAACAGCTCCCGGTCCTCCGCCGCATCCACATTCTCCGCCGAGGTACCCAGAATCGGTACTCCCATTTTCATGAGCGCTTCCGTCAGCTTAATCGCCGTCTGCCCGCCAAACTGTACCACGGCTCCGTCCGGCTTCTCGATCTTCACGATGCTCTCCACATCCTCCGGTGTTAAAGGCTCGAAATACAGCTTGTCCGCAATGTCAAAGTCTGTGCTCACCGTCTCCGGATTATTATTGACGATAATGGTTTCAAATCCCTCTTTGGCAAACGCCCAGGTACAATGAACGGAACAGAAATCAAACTCAATGCCCTGTCCGATTCGAATCGGCCCGGAGCCAAGCACCAATACTTTCTTCCTGTCATTTGACTCCTCCGCCTCATTTTCCCCGCCGAACACAGAATAATAATAAGGCGTCTCTGCCGCAAATTCCGCCGCACACGTATCGACCATTTTATAGACGGCCGTAATGCCGTTCTCATAGCGCATCTGCTTAATTTCCTCTTCCGCTTTTCCCGTCAGCCTTGCAATCACAGAATCCGGGAACTCCATGCGCTTTACCTCTCTCAGCAGCTCCACTGTCAGCTCCTGCGTCTGAAGCGCCCGTTCCATCTCCGTGAGAATCGCGATTTTATCCAGAAACCAGATATCAATTTTCGTAATCTCATGAATTTCCTCATAGGAAATTCCCCGGCGAATGGCCTCTGCAATCACCCAAATCCGCCTGTCGTCCACAACCTTCAACTGCTTTTTCAGACCATCCATATCCAGTGCGGTAAAATCATAAGACATCAGCGAATCCACGTGCTGCTCCAGCGAACGGATGGCTTTCATCAAAGCTCCCTCGAAGTTATCACAAATGCTCATCACCTCTCCGGTAGCCTTCATCTGTGTCGTCAGCGTGCGCTTCGCGCTGATAAATTTATCAAACGGCAGTCTTGGAATTTTCACGACACAGTAATCCAGCATCGGTTCAAAGCTGGCATAGGTCTTGCCAGTAATCGCATTTTTAATCTCATCTAACGTGTAACCCAGCGCAATCTTCGCCGCCACCTTTGCAATCGGATAGCCCGTGGCTTTTGAAGCCAGCGCAGAAGAACGGCTCACACGGGGATTTACCTCGATCACACAGTACTCAAAGCTGGTCGGATGCAGGGCATACTGCACGTTGCACCCCCCGGTGATGCCAAGCTCACTGATGATATTAAGCGCCGAGCTTCGAAGCATCTGATACTCCTTATCCCCCAGGGTCTGGGAAGGCGCCACCACGATGCTGTCCCCGGTATGCACGCCCACCGGGTCAAGATTTTCCATGTTGCAGACCGTGATACAGTTCCCCTTGCTGTCACGCATCACCTCATACTCGATTTCCTTCCATCCGGCGATGCACCGCTCCACCAGCACCTGCCCCACACGGGAAAGGCGCAGTCCGTTCTCCAGGATTTCTACAAGCTCCTCATAGCAGCCCGCAATCCCGCCGCCGCTTCCCCCCAGCGTGTAAGCCGGGCGGAGCACCACCGGATAACCGATCTTTTCTGCAAACGCTACGCCATCCTCCACGCTCTCTACGACCAGAGACGCCGCCACAGGCTCGCCGATTTTCTCCATCGTGCTTTTAAATTCCAGGCGGTCCTCCGCTTTCTTAATGGTCTGTGCCGTCGTTCCAATCAGCCGGACTCCCTGCTCCTCTAAAAACCCGGCCTCCTCCAGCTCCATTGCCAGGTTCAGCCCGGCCTGCCCGCCCAGGGTGGGAAGTACGCTGTCGGGGCGTTCCTTTAAAATGAGCTGCTCCACGACTTCCACCGTCAACGGCTCAATATATACCTTATCTGCAATGTCTTTATCCGTCATAATCGTTGCCGGGTTCGAATTCAGCAGGACGACCTCGATTCCCTCTTCTTTCAGGGAACGGCAGGCCTGTGTTCCCGCATAGTCAAACTCCGCCGCCTGTCCGATGACGATCGGGCCGGAGCCAATCACAAGTACTTTCTTAATCGCAGGATTTTTTGGCATTATCGATTCACCTCCATCATGTTCAGAAAACGGTCAAACAGATACCCGGAATCCAGCGGCCCCGGACATGCCTCCGGGTGGAACTGTACCGTGAAAATATTTTTTCCCGTATACCGCAGTCCCTCGTTGGTTCCGTCATTTACATTTACAAAGGCAGGAACTGCCACCGACGCATCAAGCCTTTCCGTATCCACCACATATCCGTGATTCTGAGAGGAAATATAGACTCTTCCCGTCTGCAAATCCTTTACCGGGTGGTTGCCGCCCCGGTGCCCATATTTCATCTTATAGGTGTCCGCACCGTTCGCCAGCGCCATCAACTGATGGCCCAGACAGATGGCAAAAATCGGAATGTCCGTCTGCGAAAGCTTCCGAATCTCTTCAATGATCTCCGTACACTCCTTCGGGTCGCCCGGCCCGTTGGAAAGCATAATGCCGTCTGGTCTTGAAGCAATGATCTCCTCCGCTTTCGTAAACGCAGGGTACACCGTCACCTCGCACCCCCTCTGATTTAAGGAGCGCGCAATATTCCGCTTTACCCCCAGATCGAAAAGCGCCACTTTCGGCCCGGCTCCTTCCAGCACGTATTTTTCCCGGCATGTCACACGCTCCACGACTTTTCCTGTGGTATACGCTGCAAGCTTCGGCAGAATCTCTTCTATGTTATAATTCTCGTTGGTGGTAATCATGCCGTTCATGGTTCCCTTCTCACGGAGAATTTTTGTAAGCGCCCTGGTATCAATGCCGGAGATACCCGGAATATCATGTTCCTCCAGAAAATGCTGTATAGTGTTTTCGCTTCGAAAATTGCTGGGAATACGGGAGAGCTCCCTTACGATGTAGCCGTCCGGCCACGGTCTTTCAGATTCCATATCTTCATAACAGATGCCATAATTGCCGATGAGGGGATAGGTCATGACGACTGCCTGTCCCGCATAGGAAGGGTCCGTCAGTACTTCCAAATATCCTGTCATGGATGTATTAAATACAATCTCACTGATGATTTCTCTTCTGGAGCCAATACTGACGCCAGTAAATACCGTACCGTCTTCTAGTATCAGAAACGCTTTCATTTGCCACCTGTCCTTTCGTGTTTTGTAAAAGATCTGCCTTTTACGGATGATTGCATAAAAAGGGCAGGCATCTCTGCCAAAAGCCGAGAGCCTACCCCTCTTCTTTGACGGGTATTCTTTTAAGTCAATACTCAAATTGTTAAGATTCTACCACAAAAGATTTTGCATTTCAACCTTTATTTTCAGGATTTCTTTCGCTCTATACCAGCGCTCCTGTGTAGATCACAGACTCCGCAATCCGCTTTGCTTCTTCTTTTCCTTTCAGGTTCGTGATAATTTCCAGCGCAAACGGTACCGCCGTCCCAAGTCCTCTGCTGGTGGTAATATGGCCGTCTGTCACTGCCGGAACTGTAAGCACGTCCGCTCCTGTCAGGCGTTCTTCAAATCCCGGATAGCATACCGCCTTTTTCCCCTTTAAAAGCCCCAGGTCTCCCAGGACGCTCGGAGCGGCACAGATCGCTCCAATTCTGATTTTCCGCTCATCCGCGCGCTTAAGTAAAGAAACCAGCTCTTCGCACGCCCCCAGATACTTCGTGCCCGGCATTCCGCCCGGAAGAACCAGCATTTCCACATCCTCCAGTGCGATTTCATCTATTCCGGCGTCCATCCCCACCCGGATACCATGACTTCCCGTCACGTCCTTTTTTCCGGCAATCCCTGCCATTTTTACAGGCACATCCGCCCTGCGCAGTAAGTCTACGACTGTTAGCGCCTCAATCTCCTCAAATCCTTCCGCAAAAAATACACATACCTGTTTCATCTCCATCGTCCTTTCCTGTTCTTTTCCTTTATTATACCGCATTTTCAGTATCGTTTCACGGCAAATTTAAAAACCTCCTGTTCTTTTTCCCTTCTGTATAGTAGAATGGCTGGTAGAAAAGGAGGTTCTTATGGAAATTGAAAGAAAATTTTTAATCACAGAATTACCGGAAAATCTGGAGCAGTATCCGTTTCATCTCATTGAGCAGGGCTATCTCTGCACAGCCCCCGTGGTGCGTATCCGAAAACAGGATGAGGAATATTATCTTACGTACAAATCAAAAGGGATGATGGTACGGGAGGAATATAATCTTCCCCTGACAGCGGAAGCCTACTACCACTTGAAGCAAAAAGTTGATGGAAATCTGATTTCCAAAAAAAGATACCTGATTCCGCTCGCCGAAAAGCTGACGGCGGAACTTGATATTTTTCAAGATGCGCTGGCGCCGCTTCGCCTGGCCGAAGTGGAATTTTCCTCCAAAGAGGAAGCGGAAGCATTCATCCCGCCCGCATGGATGGGAGAGGACGTCACCTTTTCCCACTTATACCATAACAGTTATCTTAGCAGTCTTAAGCTTTAAAGCGCCAAAAGAGCCGCCGCCATGCCAGAATAGGCGAACCCCTCCTACGATTCTCCGTTCGCCACTACCGGCGTCGGCCGGCTCTGATCAAATACTTCTTTGGCGTCAAACATATCGTTTATTACATCCGTAGCCCCCTGGCTTGCCCGGTACAGCATATAACCGTCCAGGTTAATGCGTCCCTGTCGCACATAGTTTTCACGAATCTGCACCCAGTACGGTACGGACCCATCCACGTTGCAGAAGAAATTGTACCCGGCTCCTTTATAGTAAGTAAACTTCTCATTGTCAGAACTGTAGTCATGCCAGTCTCCAATATCGTTTCCATGTGCAAAAATAATCGTATCCACAGGTCCCACGATATTCTGTACCGTGTTTACCCACTTTTCATTATCCGTTTTTAATTCCTCTACGGTTTTTCCTGTCACGCTGAGATGCCCCCATGTATGACTGGCAAATTCCCATCCCGACGCTTTGATAGCTTCTGCGATCTTCGCGGCCTCCGCCACTTCCTGTTCCCAGTTAAAGCCAGGGTGCGCGTCCAGCCAGACCCTCTGATCCTCTGACAGATTTTCTTTCGTCTGATAGGCTACGTCCGTGCGATACCCAAAAACCCCGTCATATCCTGTCAGGGCGATCATTCCCCTGGCTCCCCGGTAAGCGCCGTCCGGATGCTTCTCCAAAAAGGAATTCAGTCTGGGAACCACATCGAAATCGCCTACCTCCTCGGTTCCGTCCGATTTTATATAATGGCACTTCACATCCCCGTTCTTATCCAGTACCAGCTTATCAGGATAACTTGCCTTCTCATAAGAATGATAATAGCTCAGATCATCCACCGAGAGTACCACCGGTTTTTTGCCAGCCGGAAGCATGAGATTTTCGTTTCTTGTAAAACTCACATTTCCATTTGCATCCTTCGTTTCTACCACCAGATCACGCAGACGCACGAATACGTATCCATTATCATACATCTTCTGCACGATCTTATCGAATTCATCTACGGTGGTCATCCAGGCATTCATGCCGTCCGCTCCCTGCTGCCCCATCACAGAAGCATTCAGGGCAACCTGCGGTTCATTCATCAGCGAGTGATAGAAAATGTGCGGCACCGTGTCCACATCCACGGCTACGCAGGCTGCCTTTGCGGACGTGTATTCGCTGATTGCCGCCGTCATCTTCGTATCCTGCTCATAGCCGCCTGCTGATTTTATTTTCTCAATGGCGGCGTCATAGTCATACCCCGCTGCCAGTAGCTGCGCTTCCTCCAGTATTTTCACATTTTTATTTTCCGTCTCTGTCTGCACCACAGCCGCACTCTCTGTCTGTGTCTTTTTATCCGTTTTCTCTTCCTTTACCCCCAGCGCGTTCGTCGTGAATCTGGTAATCCCCACGATCACCGCCAATACCGCCACGCAGCCGGCTGCTTTTAAAAGCATCTCCCGCTGACGTTTCTTTTTTCTCTGTTCTCTTCGTCTCTTTAATTCACTGTCTCTGCGTAACAGCTCATCGTCCATTTCTCTTTTCGCCATTCCCCTTTTCTCCTTTGAACATTCTATTCAGGGTTGGAAACCTCATCCGTTCCCAATACAAACTCCATAACAACCGGATTATGATCCGAATAAGTAAATCCGGCGTCCAGATTTTCCGCCGACGCCTTTATATTGTCTGAAATCAGAAACCCGTCCACGATTACCGTGTACGTCACGCCTTTTTCATAGGAAATATCCGCTCCCCTGCAAGTCGGAACCTCAAGTGCATTTTCCGCCCTCACGAAATGATACCCCTCTGCCAGACTGTCGTCCGAAAGCTGATAGACCCATTCCGGAATTTTCTGCTCCGATGGAAACGTATCAATCGAATCGGCAATGTCGTGGTTGAAATCCCCTCCCACGATCACATAATGCCCCTGATCCCGCTCCTCTGTCAGCACTTCATTCAGCCTTTCCAACTGCTTTGCCCGAATGGTTCCTCCTTCATCATAAGCGCTCAGATGTACCTGAATCAGAACCAGCTCTTTTCCGCCTTCCACCGGAAGCCTGCTCACCAGAAAACACCTGTCCAGATCGGTAAATTTTGTAAAAAAAGCATCGCTTACCGGAAACTGCCTTCTCATATTTCCAAGAATCTGATATTTGCTGAAGGTCATCATCCCCGCCTGCACAGACCCATGCGGTTCATAGAACGGATAGAGCAGATAAGCGCTGTGAAAATTATTGGCAAACACCGTTCCGTAATCCGGAAATTCCTTTTCCAGAATCTCTCTCTGGTTCACCTGGTAGCTTCTCGTCGCCTTTTCATCTACTTCCTGCGTAAAGATAAAATCCGTCCCCTGCTCCTTCAAAAGCTTTACGCTTCCTTCCGTATTGGCAAGCTCTTCCTCCTTCGACCTCGCCCTCGCATGTTTTCCCGCAGTTTTCGTGCCATTTTTCATCTCTCCGGCGTCCATAAAAAAGGAGTAGTCATAGGAGTATGCCCCAAATCCGATGTTATAAGTCATAATCCGGTAAGTTTCCCCTTCCTTTATGCGCTCCTGCTTTGGATTCTGCGTGGCAAGCTCCGTAAAATCTTCAATCCGATCATACTGAACCTGCATATAAATGACATATGCAGCCACCGCCGCCACAAGAACCGCAAAAATTCCCAGAACTATTTTCCCTGCCTTTTTTACCAAAGAAAGCCCTCCCTCTTACAAAAAGTAATGATAAATTCTATTATAAACAATCACCTAAAAAGCGTCAATCATAAACTTCATCTGTTTCCCTGTTTTTCCTGCATATCTTCCAGCCTTTGTAAATAGAATGATACAAAATAAATTGTCAGGAGGACTGCTGATGGGTTCAAAAACTAAAATTATGGTATTTCGTATGAGGGAGCTGATTTATACCGGAATTTTCCTTGCGCTGGGAATCGTTCTGGTAATACTGCTGATCGTGATGTTCCGCCCCAAATCCACCTCCGCTCCAGGCGCCCTTCCTTCTGAGGGTAAGGACAGTTCTTCCGTTTCTCAGGCAAAATATACGCCCGGCGTCTATACAACTCCGGTTACTCTGAACAACAATGCCCTGGACGTGGAGGTGACTGTGGACAGCGACCACATCAATTCTATACGTCTGGTAAATCTGAGCGATACCGTGACGACTATGTATCCTCTCGTACAGCCTGCCCTGGATGAGATCGCCGGGCAAATCTGTGAAAAACAGTCAACGGAAGGCATTACATATTCCGAGGACAGCCGTTATACTTCCCAGGTACTCTTAGGGGCCGTGGAATCCGCTCTGGAAACCGCCCGGAAAAAAGCGCCTTCAGACTGACCGCAGGCCGTGCTCCTGACATTTCAAAGCGGGTCTGCCGACTGCGGCATAACACCTGCTTTGGAATGTCCATATGCAAGGCTTTTACATCATTTCTTTTAATTCCCGGATCAGCGCCATATCTTCTTCCGTAAGCCGGATATTGGAGGCGAGTGTCTCTCCTTCCGGCGTCGTCACGCTGATTTCCATCACCGTGCCTTCTCTCAGCGCTTTCTGCGAAACTGCCTCGAAAAATTTCGGGAGTTTGGGATGTCTTCCCGTAAATTCATTCCAGGCATTTTTCATCTGCATCAATTTCATCGGATTGATATTCATATGCCTTTCTCCTCCATCTTTACCCTAATCTGTTCAGGTCCTCCTGCCAGAGCCTTACGCACGCGTCGCTCGGCATACGGAGATCCCCTCTGGGCGAAACCGCCACAGTCCCCACTTTCGGCCCGTCCGGCAGACACGATCTTTTAAACTGCTGCGAGAAAAACCGCCAATAGAACTTTTTCAGCCATTTTAAAATGGTTTCTCTGTCATATATCCCTGCAAAAGCAATCTTCGCCATCCGGAATATCTTATGCGGTGCAAATCCAAAGCGCAGTACATAATACAGAAAGAAATCATGAAGTTCATACGGCCCCACCAAATCCTCCGTTTTCTGAGAAATCTTTCCGTCTTTCGGTGGAAGCAGTTCCGGGCTTACGGGAGTATCCAACACATCCAGAAGAATTTCTGACAGCTTTTCGTTCTGGCTGGTTTCTGCATAATAGCGTACCAGATGACGCACCAGCGTCTTTGGAACGGAAGCATTGACTCCATACATGGACATATGATCTCCATTATAGGTAGCCCATCCAAGCGCAAGCTCTGACATGTCCCCGGTTCCAATAACCATTCCTCCCGTCTGATTGGCAATATCCATCAAAATCTGGGTGCGTTCTCTCGCCTGCCCGTTTTCATACGTCACGTCATGCTTATCCGGGTCATGGCCGATGTCACGGAAATGAATGTTCACCGCCTCCCGGATATCCACTTCCCTAAGCGTCGCTCCCAGCGTGTGCGTCAGCTCACAGGCGTTCGTATACGTGCGGTCCGTCGTTCCGAAACATGGCATCGTTACTGCCGTAATGCACGTTCTCGGAAGTTCCAGAAGATCAAACGCTTTCGCCGTCACCAGCAGAGCCAGCGTAGAATCCAGGCCGCCGGAGATTCCCACCACGGCGCTCTTGCATCCTGTATGCTCCAGACGCTTTTTTAATCCCATCGCCTGAATGGATAAAATCTCCTCGCACCGTCTGTCCCTGTCCTTCTTTCCACTTGGGACAAAGGGCGCCGGGTCAATAAAACGGGTGATCTTCGTCTCCTCCCTTTTCAGGCGGAACGGGACTTTTTCATATTCCTCCTGCTCCCCGCAGGCAAAGGTCGTCATCCTCCTGCGCTCCGCACGCAGCTTTTTCACATCAATATCCCCAAAGACCGTTTCGTTGGCAAAACGCTTCGACTGCTTCAACAGCGTTCCATTCTCAGCAATCAGACTGTGCCCGCCAAAGACCAGATCAGTGGAGGATTCTCCTTCCCCGGCGCTGGCATAGACATAGCCGCAGACCAGCCGCGCCGACTGCCCCGTCACCAACGCTTTCCGGTACTGGTTTTTTCCTGTGATCTCATCACTGGCAGACAGATTGACGATCACCGTGGCTCCTGCCAGCGCATGACGGATGCTCGGAGGCTCCGGCACCCAAAGGTCCTCACAGATCTCCGCCGAAACGCACAGCCCCTCCAGATCCCTGCATACAAAAAGCTGATTCATACCGAAGGGAACCGGATATCCTTTATAATCGACCCATTCCACCGTACGCCGCCCCGGTTCAAAATGGCGCAGTTCATAAAATTCTTTATAATTGGGAAGATAACGCTTCGGCACAAGCCCCAGAAGCTGTCCATCGCTTACCGCCGCCGCCACATTGTAGAGCTTTCCTTCTTTTTCCCACGGCAGTCCCACGAAAACCAGCGCATCCTTTTTTCTGGTATGAAGAATTACCTGGTAAAGCGCGTTCTTCGCCTCCTCAAGCAGCAGTTCCTGCCAAAACAAATCCTCGCAGGTATAGCCTGCCAGACACAGCTCCGGGAATACGATCAGCTTTGCCCCCGCAGCCACCGCCTCATCGATGCTTTCACAAATGACCTCCGCATTGTACATACAGTCTGCAACCTTTATTTTCGGCGTGACTGCCGCCGTCTTGATAAATCCATCAAACATCTCCCATTCCTCCGAGTTCTTTTCTATGCGTCAAATCACGATCTGCTCTGCTTTAAAATCCGCTTCAAATCCTCCACCCCGAATTCATAATCCGAATTGCAGAAATGACAATTCAAATTTACCGGCTTTCCATCCGCAATCATCTTTTTCAGCTCCTGCTGCCCGATGCTGATCAGCGCCTTCTCCACTCTCCCCCGGCTGCAATTACAGAAAAACCGTGTGGGCATCGTATCCTTGATTTCCAGTCCGAAATCGCCTAAAATCTGCTCCAGAATCTGCTCCGGCGACATCCCCGCATCCAGCATAGACGTGACTGAAGTAATCTCCGCCAGCTTTTTCTCCAGTGCGTCAATGATCTTCTCATCCGTAAACGGCATAAGCTGAAGGATAAAGCCTCCCGCCTGTTTGACTGTATTATTATGTTCCATGAGAACTCCCAGACCGACAGAGGACGGCACCTGCTCAGAAGTGGCAAAATAATAGGTCAGATCTTCTGCGATCTCGCCCGTCTGGAGCATGGTCTGTCCTACATATGGTTCTTTCAGTCCCATGTCCTTAATGACACGGAGCATTCCCCCTCCCACGGCTTTCGCCACGTCCAGTTTTCCTTTTTCGTTCGCATGCAGGATGACGTCCGGATGATTCACGTATCCCTTCACATTTCCCTGGCTGTCCGCCGTCACCGTGATTCCTCCGACCGGGCCTCTTCCCTGCACCTGCAACGTCAGGATGTCCTTCTCCCCTTTCATCATGACTCCCATCATGGCCCCGGCAGTCAGAAGCCTTCCCAGAGCCGCAGTTGCCACAGGGCTTGTATTATGCGCCGCCCGCGCAGCTTCCACCGTCTCCCTGGTCGTCGCCGCAAAAGCCCGAATCTGGCTGTCCGCCGCAGTCGCCCGAACAATATAGTCTGTCATATCTCTTTCTTTCCTTTCTCTCTGGCAATGAAATAAAGTCTCTCGCTATCCGCTCCCGGCGCTTCCTCGGTAAACGCATCGTAGACCGCCAAAAACTCCATTCCCGCCTCCGTCAGCAGTCTCTTTATCGTATCTATCCCATAGGTTTTCTGAAAATGTGTTTCCGTATACCTCCGAAACAGTCCATTTTTCTCTTTTTTGAAAATTGTCAGGTCATATTCATTGACCTGCTCCTCCTCATACCAGGTATTTTCCCAGATAAAACTGCATTCCTCCCGGCTTTCGGCAATGGTCGTATCTCCCAAAAGCTCCCTGTATTTATAATCCGTGTTCAGATCAAAGACGAAAATCCCGCCGGGGTCCAGATAATTGTTCACCAGACAAAACACCTGCCGCAGTTCTTCTTCCGTCAGAATATAGTTCATGGCGTCACAAATACTCACCACTGCCCGCACGGTGCCATAAAGCTCGAATTCCCGCATATCCTGAAGCAGATAGAGAATGTCATGGCCGGAGTTTCTTTTCTTTTCCTGTGCAATCTCCAGCATGTCCTCCGAGACGTCCACGCCAATCATATCATATCCCTCGCCGGCCAAAAGCTCCGTAAGGCTTCCCGTACCGCACCCCAGGTCAAGGACAAGCCCTTCCTTTATGCCATGTTTTTTCAAAAGTCCCGTGACATATACGCTCCACGCTTCATAAGGTACATTATCCATGAACGTATCATAAACAGAAGCGAATGACTCATAGACGCCAGATTCATAATCATTTTCCATCACGCAAATCCTCACTGTACTGCAAATTTATCTCTTATCCGAAACTACATTTCCTGCCTTTTTATATATTTCTCCAGAAAATGAATCAGGCAGTCCATCTCTTCATCGGTTCCGATGGATACCCTTAAATAATTGTCAATCCTCGGTTTGTTAAAATACCGGACATAAATCTTCTTGATCTTCAAAGCCTCAAAAAGCTCCCTTGCGGCAATGTTTGGATGTGTCATAAACAGAAAATTTGCCCTGGAATCCTGAAACCGGAATCCCAGCTCCTTTAACTTCTTCTTCACCCTTTCTCTGGTCGCAGTAATTTTCCCCGTGGTTTCCTCAAAGTACGCTTTGTCCTTTACGGCCTCCACCGCTGCCGCCAGCGTCGGCGCATTCATCGTGTACGAATTAAAGGAATATTTTACATCATTCAGATATTTGATGAGCGTCTTATTTCCCATTGCGTATCCTACCCGCATTCCCGCCAGGGAACGGGATTTGGAAAAGGTCTGCACCACCAGAAGATTATCATATTGATTGATTAGTTCCAACGCCGATCTTCCGCCAAAATCAATATAAGCTTCATCCACGATCACGACCACATCCTGATTGTGCGAGATAATATCCTCCACATCCTCCAGACTCTGGCACATGCCCGTCGGGGCGTTCGGATTCGGAAAGATCACACCTCCGTTTGGCCTGTAGTAATCTTCCTTTACAATCTCAAAATCTGCGTTCAGCGGCTGGCATTCATACGGTATCCGGAACACGTCCGCCCATACATCATAAAAGGAATATGTAATATCCGGAAAGAAAACCGGCTTTTCGGAATGAAAAAACGTCAAAAAGCACATCGCCAGCACATCATCCGAGCCGACCCCCACAAAAACCTGTTCCGGCTCCAGATGATAATATCCGGCAAGCTCCTCGACCAGAGCGCCGCAGGAAGGGTCGGGATAGCGCCTTAAGCTGTCCGCATCCAGCTCTCTTAAAGCCTTCGCCACACCGGGCGCAGGCGGATAAGGATTTTCATTTGTATTTAACTTGATGATTCCCATCTGCTTCGGCTGTTCTCCCGGCACATAGGGAATCACCTTTCGTATATTTTTCTCCCAGCTTCTCATTCTGTCTCCTCCCCGCCAAGCTCTTTCATCAGCCTTGCAAAATGCGGCAGCGCTTTTTGAATCATCTCATAGGACACACAATACGCCAGACGCACATATCCCGGACAGGCAAAGGAACTGCCCGGCACCAGCAGGAGGTGATACTTCTTTGCCGCCTCGCAGAACTCCTTCTCATCCTCCAGAGGCGATTTTACAAAGAGATAAAACGCTCCCTGCGGTTTGATACAGGTCAGTCCCAGCTTCTTTAAGCCCTCGTACAGCAGTTCCCGGTTTCTGTCATAATATTCCACATCCACCCTGGCGTCCAGACAGTGCATAATGACCCTCTGAAACAGAGACGGCGCATTGACATATCCCAGGATTCTCGTCGCCACGCTTGCTGCGGCGCGGACATTTTCGCCATCGTCCAGTTCATCCGGCAGTACCAGGTATCCGATCCGCTCTCCCGGAAGAGATAAGGATTTACTGAAGGAATACCCGACAATGGTATTCTCATAATATTTCGTCAGATAAGGCGCCTCGTTTCCGTCATATACCAGCTCACGGTACGGCTCGTCGGAAATCAGATAAATACTGGCGCCATATTCCTGCTGCTTTTTCCTGAGAATATCCGCCAGTCCTATGATCGTCTCCTCTGCGTAAATGACCCCGGTCGGGTTATTCGGCGTATTCACAATCACCGCTTTCGTCCTCGGCGTGATCCGCTCCTCAAAAGCTTTCAGATCCGGCTGAAAGTCCGCCGTGTTCGGCGGTACTGCCACCAGCACTCCGTCATAATTCGTCACATAAGCACGATACTCACCAAAATAAGGAGCAAACGTCACGACTTCATCTCCCGGATTCAGAAGCGTTTTCATAATGACGTTCATTCCTCCTGCGGCTCCTGTCGTCATCACGATATTTTCCATGTGGAATGCCGTCCCGAAACGCTGGTTCAGGAAATCCGCAATCGCCGCGCGCACATCCTCATAGCCTGGATTCTCCATATACCCGTGGACAAATACGGAATCTTCCTCCTCCAGAATCTGATAAATTGCCTCCTTTACTTCCTTTGGCGCCGGGACATTCGGATTGCCCAGGCTGAAATCATAGACATTTTCCGCCCCGTAGACAGAGGCAAGTCTTTTTCCCTCCTCGAACATCGCCCGGATTGCCGAACTTCCCTCCACATACGCTGTCATTTTTTCTGAAATCATCTTATCTGTCCCCTTTCCATCTTGCGATTCCTTTCTCGATCAGAAAAACCGGATGGTAAGAAAGCTTCGCCTGCCGAAGTCCTTCGGCGCCTGTGTCCTCCTCCCGGTTCACATAGGTAAATCCTTCCGTCTCATGAAGCACAAACTGCTGGTTTATCATCGTGTAAGCCCCCGGCACGTCAGAAAATGCCTTCTCAATATGCACCACCACGGTATCTTCATTCACCGGCTCCCCGATGGAAAACGCCACGACACGGCCCCCGGCGCGGAGCAGGCCGCCGCGCATCCCAAGCTCGTCAAACAGCCGCAGATAATTCAGCGCCACGCAAAGCTCGGCCGCTTTCTCCTGATCCTCCTCACATCCATTCTCTTTTCTCCACTGTAAAGCCATCTGAAAGCATTCTTCCTTATTTTCTTCTGTGATTGGCTCATAGCTCCAGTCCGGATACATTCTTTTGAATTTATTCACATGGTTTTTCTTTCCGTGATACTTTTTTCCTGAAAGATTCGCCAGTTTCTCTCTTTCATATACATAATCAGCTGCATCCCTGTCATACTCGATTTCAAATGCGCCGGGATACAGCCTGTCCATCATGGCAAACTGCTCTTTCGTCACCAGATGATAATGATACTTAAGCCCCTGCTCTTCGCACCATGCGTCAATCGCCTCCATCGCGCGCTTTACATTTTTTTCCTCCCCCAGCGGAAAAGTAAATCCCGGTTCTTTCTCTTTTGATTTATAGATCAGCATATCTTCCATAATAGCGAACTCTACGCCATAATGTCTGGACCAGAGATAAGTGTTTGCAAATGTAAGCTCACAGCTTCGGGAATTCTGCTTATGCAGATAGCTTTCAATCTGCTCCTTATCCTCCAGCTCCGGTCTTTTAAATTCAATCATAATCTCCTTTTTCTCCTATTGTATGTCTGTATCTTATGATTTTCTGCCATGCAATACAAATAAGCGCTATCCAGCGGCTGTCTTTTCGAACGCACGCTTCCCTGCTGCTTTCCCGTCAAAGAAAACCCCTGGATACTCCCTTACCGGAATCCTTTTAAACCGTCAGTTTCTGCTCCTTCATGACCTCTACGACCTGTGACACATACTTCTCGCAGAGGGCGTCGTCCGCCGCCTCTACCATGACACGGATCACCGGTTCGGTACCGCTCTCCCTCACAAGAATGCGGCCCTCATCCCCCAGCGCTTCCGCCACGGCGTCCACAGCCTGAAGAACCGCCGGATTTTCCCTTGCCGCCTTTTTATCCTCCACGCGGACATTTTGCAGAAGCTGCGGATAAATCCGCACCGGAGAGGTAAGCGTCGCCAGGCTCTGCTTTTTCTCCAGCATGACTTCCATCACCATTAAGGAGGTCAGTATCCCGTCTCCCGTAGTAGCATGTTTGCTGAAAATAATATGGCCGGACTGCTCACCGCCCAGGCAGTGGCCATTCGTTACCATATTCTCATATACATATTTATCTCCCACCGCCGTTTTTTCATACCGGATACCTGCTTTATCACATGCTTTGTAAAGGCCCAAATTTGACATCACAGTCGTGACGATTGTGTCATGATCCAGTCTGCCCTCTTCTTTTAAATACTTTCCGCACACATAGAGAATCCGGTCCCCGTCTGCCACATTTCCGTTCTCATCGACTGCAATACAGCGGTCTGCATCCCCATCGTAAGCAAATCCCACATTCAGCCCGTTGTCCCGCACAAACTTCTGCAATACCTCAACGTGTGTGGAACCGCATCCCTCGTTAATATTCGTTCCATTCGGCTCATTATGAATGACATAGGTTCTGGCTCCCAGCGCATCGAAAACACTCTTAGCGATAGCGGAAGCGCTTCCGTTGGAACAGTCCAGCCCGATTTTCATATTTTTAAAAGTTCTGGTAGCCAGAGAGATCAGATAACCAATGTAACGGTTTCTGCCCGCCACGAAGTCTACCGTCCGCCCGATGTTTTCCTTTACAGCAAGCGGAAGCTCCTCTGTTTCTCCGTCCAGATATGCCTCAATCCTCGCCTCTACCTCTGCTTCCAGTTTATATCCCATTCCGTTGATGATCTTGATTCCATTGTCATAAAATGGGTTATGGCTGGCGGAGATCATAATTCCACAGTCAAACCCTTCCGTGCGTACCACATAGGAAACGCTCGGCGTCGTCGTTACGTGAAGCAGATAAGCATCCGCCCCGGACGCCGTCAGTCCGGCCACCAGCGAATATTCAAACATGTAGCTGCTTCTTCTTGTATCTTTTCCGATTACGATTTTCGCTTTATGGTCTCTTCCGTAATACCAGCCCAGAAAACGCCCTACCTTAAATGCGTGTTCTACTGTCAGATTTACATTTGCTTCTCCGCGAAACCCATCTGTTCCAAAATATTTTCCCATATGATCCTCCTGTTTTTTCACAAATACGTAACTGTTCAGTACCTTCACAGTTCCGATGCAAAAATCCATAAAAATCGCCTTCGACGATGGGATTTTTGCACTCTTGAATCATGTTTTCACGGTCTCAGCAGCAAGTGCTTCGACCTGTTCTGAATATCAGTTACACAAATACTTATATAGTATACTTCCTGCCGCTCCAAAAAACAACCAATTTGTAAACTTGGCCCTCCGCATTCCAGGAAACCAGCCGCCGTTTTCTCATAGAACAAAAGGACGACCCGGCCCGCAAATGACCCAATCATCCTCTCTTTTTTTATCTATTCATTCATCTTTGCCAGTTTCGCCGCCTGGTCTGCCGCAATCAGGGCGTCTATAATCTCCTGTATATCCCCGTCCATGATCTTATCCAGCTTGTACAGTGTCAGATTAATCCTGTGATCCGTCACGCGTCCCTGCGGGAAATTATAGGTGCGGATCTTTTCCGAACGGTCTCCCGTTCCGATCTGGCTGCGTCTCGCCTCCGCTTCCGCATCGTGCTGTTTCTGGCATTCCATATCGTACAGCTTTGCACGCAGCAGCGCAAACGCTTTTTCTTTGTTCTGAAGCTGTGATTTCTCTGTCTGGCTGTAAATAACGATTCCGGTCGGATAATGTGTCAGGCGCACCGCCGAATCCGTCGTATTGACGCACTGTCCCCCATTTCCGGACGCACGCATGACATCAATACGAATATCTTTTTCATCAATCTGTATATCTACGTCTTCCGCCTCCGGCATCACTGCCACGGTAATGGTAGATGTATGGATACGTCCGCCGGATTCTGTTTCCGGCACCCTCTGTACCCGATGCACGCCGGACTCATATTTCATGACAGAATAAGCTCCCTGTCCATTGATCATAAAGGTGACGCTCTTCATGCCGCCGATGCCGATCTCCTCGCATTCCATCAGCTCCACCTTCCAGCGGCGCCCTTCCGTATAATGTACGTACATCCGGTATATCTCCGCCGCAAAAAGCGCAGCCTCGTCTCCACCCGCGCCCGCACGGATTTCCACGATGACATTCTTATCATCGTTCGGGTCTTTCGGAAGCAGCAGAATCTTCAGCGTATTTTCCAGCTCTTCCAGGCGTTCCCTGGAATCATTCAGCTCCTCTTTCGCCAGCTCCCGCATCTCCTCATCGGATTCCTCTTCCAGCATCAGAAGAGAATCCTCGATATTCTGCCTGCACTGTTTATACTCTTTATATGCCTCCACGATTGGCGTCAGACTGCTCTGCTCCTTCATCAGCCTGCGAAAGCGTTCCGGATTGCTGGCCACATCCGGCTCGCTCAGTTCGCTCATAATCTCCTCAAAGCGAATCAGTAAATCCTCTAATTTATCAAACATCTTTCTTCCTCCTGCGCTCTCATTTCTTCTCCGGCAGCCTGCCTTTTACGACCCTGTCAAGTCCTGCAAGGTCTTTGCAGACTTCCACCCGGCCAAACCCTGCTTTTTTCAGAAGGCCCGCCACCGCTTCGCCCTGATCGTGTCCGATCTCAACCATCAGCCAGCCGCCGTCCTTCAAATATCCGGGCGCATCCGATACAATGTTCCGGTAAAAATACAGTCCGTCCTCTCCGCCGTCCAATGCCATCACCGGGTCAAACAGCCGTACTTCCTCCATCAAATGGCTGATTTCGTCCGTGGGAATATAAGGCGGATTTGATACGATCAAATCAAATCTTCCCGTGACCGCTTCAAACAAGTCTCCGTGCCTGAAATCAATGTCCACTCCCTGGCGTATGGAATTCTCCTCCGCCACCTGCAAGGCTTCTCCTGACAGGTCGCAGGCCATTCCTTTCATGCCCGGTCTCCGCTTCATAAGGCTGATCAGGATACATCCGGAACCCGTACAGAGATCCAGAACCTCCATACCGGGCTTTGCCGCTTTCATGGCCTCCTCCACCAGAATTTCCGTATCCTGCCTGGGAACCAGTACCTTTTCATTTATCAGAAAAGAAAGTCCCATAAACTCCTGCTCTCCGGTAATATGCTGTAAGGGTACATGACTTCCTCTCTTTTCCAAAAGTTTTTCATATTTTTCCAGAAGCTCCTGCCCCGTCTCCTCCTGCCTGTTTAAGAGAAACCAGGCACGGTTTATCAGACTTCCCTTCTCCTGTTTTAAAAGATGCTCCAGAAGATACCACGCATCCAGGGAGGCGTCCGGAATCTGGCGCCGCGCCAAATACTCTTCTCCCCTTTTCAGGGTCTCGAAAAGGGTCATGAAGCTTCCCCTTTCTCTTCCTCACGGTATCCAAAGTTCTCCGCCAGATATGCCCTCCAGTCAAAGACCGCTTCTACAGAGGCGATCGCCACTTCCGCCATAGACGCATCCGGCTCCTTCGTGGTGAGATTCTGCATCCAAAGTCCCGGCTTGCTCAGCAACGTTACGATCCGGTTCTCGCTGCGCCCCGCCAGGCGGATAAATTCATAGGAAATCCCGGCGATCACAGGTACCAGCAGAATGCGGATGAGCACCCGGTACACCGGTGATTCCACCCTTATAAACAGGAACAGCACCACACTGATAAGCATGACGATCAATAAAAAACTCGTGCCGCAGCGCTTGTGCTGTTTCGAGCTCTTCAGAACATTTTCCACATTCAGTTCCATTCCATGTTCAATACAGTTAATACATTTGTGCTCCGCCCCGTGATACTGGAATACACGCTGAATATCCTTCATCCTGGAAATCAGCAGGATGTATCCGATAAACAGAGACAGACGCACGGCTCCCTCCAGAAGTCCAATCGCCATCTGCGAATCTGTAAAACGTCCAAACAAACCTGAAATGAAATAAGGCAAAACCATGAACAGCCCCACAGACAGCAAAATAGACAGCACGACCGTCACTCCCATCAGCAGGGAGTCTTTTTTGTCCTGCGCTTCCTGACTGACCGCTTTTTTCTTCTGTTCTTCGTCCTCTTCCATGAAGAACCCCGCAGAATAAGTCAGCGTTTTCATACCCAGAATCAGAGAATCCACAAAATTAAATACGCCGCGTATGATCGGCAGCGACAATATTTTCTTATTTTTGATAAAGCTGTTATGAACCTCTGTCTTTACGACAATCTCTCCATTTTCTTTTCGAACCGCCACGGCATATCTGTCGCCATTTTTCATCATAATGCCTTCCATGACCGCCTGTCCGCCAATATTGGATGATTTCATATACATCTTTCCCTTCCTGACAAAAGCGGATGCCTGCCGCCTCTCGCCTCCGGCATCCCTTTCATAGTAAAATGGGTTGAGATTTTCCAACCTCAACCCTATCTTTTACATCCCGATTATTTGCTTGTAATACCATACTTTCTGTTGAACTTGTCGATACGTCCACGAGCAGCGGCAGCTTTCTGCTGTCCTGTGTAGAATGAATGACATTTTGAACAAATTTCTACGTGGATATCTTTCTTTGTTGACCCCGTTACGAATGTGTTTCCACAGTTACAGGTAACAGTTGCCTGATAATACGCTGGATGGATTCCTTCCTTCATGTTCTTCACCTCAATTATATTTTTTGTGAACTGCTTATCCGTACTTCCTCCGCAGAACCTGTTTTCTGCGGTATACGAACCCATTTCCGGTCAATGCCGCTCCTCATGTTTCCACGGCAAGCTTCCCCGGACTATCCCTGTAAGTCCCTACAGTTTTGCTTTTGCAATACGAAAAGAACGCATCACGCAAACAGCGATTGAATTATAGCACAGCCTATCCGGGAATGCAAGCATTTTTCATCCAAAAGGTTCGCCTATTCATGCCGCAATGCGTCGATCGGATTCAGATTGGCCGCCTGAATAGATGGCAGCAGTCCGAACACAATACCGATCAGCATGGAAAACAGTACCGACACGATAATCGCCGGAATACTGATGGCAACCGGAATATCCGCCATCTTTGAAATCGCTTCCGCCAGGATAATTCCCGCTACGACCCCAATAATTCCTCCCATACTGGTCAGAACCGCCGCCTCTGTCAAAAACTGTCCCAGAATTTTCTTTTTCTTCGCTCCAATCGCCTTTTTCAGTCCGATCTCGCTGGTACGCTCCGTGACAGACACCAGCATGATATTCATAACGCCGATGCCGCCGACGAGAAGCGAGATACTGGCAATCCAGATCAACTGAATGTTGGTCGCCTCACTGAGCGCCTGCTGATCCTGCGCCTGCTCCAGCACGTCCTTCGACTTATATTTAATGTCCGAACTGGACACGTTCAGATTCTGATTCAGAATATCTGCCGTTTTTTTGCCGGCCCTGGTCATGTCATCCGTCGTCTCCGCCTTCACGACCACGTTCTGGGGTTCATCATATTTATACACGATGCCCCATGCTGCGGAAGGAATATAAACGATGCCGCTGGCCTCGTTCCCAAGATACGTCTCGTAATCCTCCATGCTGTTGATGACCGGTTCAAATTCTTCCTTTTTCTGCGCCACGCCGATAACCGTAAACGGTTCGCCGCTGATCTCAATTGTTTTCCCCAGGGCGCTCTCCTCCTGAAACAGACTGCTCGCCGCCGTCTGATCGAGAATGGCTACTTTATGAAAAGCTGTAAAATCCTCCTCCAGAAACTGTCTTCCCGTACGCACCGTGTAGCCGCAGGTGGCAAAATACTCGGAATCCACTCCCAGGACATTCGCTCCCTGAAGATTCTTATCCCGGTAAAAAACGCCTTCCGCATAAGTACGGCTGTTATAAAAAGATACGCGCTCCACGCCGTCCAAATCCAGAATCTCCTGCCGTACCTCCTCGCTGATTACCGGAATCCCTTTCGGTACCGGATTATAATCCGAAAAATCATACGTCCAGTCCCCCTGGTAAATCTTTACATCTACCGTATTATTTCCTGCCCCCAGCAGGTTTTCCTTAATCTGTTCATTCGTTCCCTGAATCGTGGAAACGATCGAAATGATGGAGGCAATACCGATAATAATACCAAGCATCGTCAGGAAGGAACGCATTTTATGTGACCATACCCCCTGTAATGACAATCGAATATTTTCTAGCATCTCTTCGTCCTCCTAATAAGCAATCTCACCTGCTGAGTCGTCATCCTCTTCTATCCTCGCGCCTTCCACTACATTTTTCCCGTACGGAAAAGCAATCCTGTCATCCAGTCCCAGTCCGCTCTTGATTTCTACATTGGTCGAATATACCGTAGCTCCCGTCTTAATATACTGCTTTGCCAGACGGCCGTCCTCATCTGCTTTATATACATAACTCTGTCCATTTTCGGAACGGATATATGCCTTTGGCAGATAAATAGCCGAACTGTCCGGACTGCTGTTCTCATCCAGCGTCAGCTCCACGTACTCATTGTTTCCAAGTCCGTCCGAATCCTCGATATATGCCATAAACGGATATTTGGAAGCTTTCGCTTCCCCGCTGTACCAGTAGTTGTCTGAGGTATCCGGATATTCCGAAATCTCCGTAATCTCCGCCGTAAAGGACATGCCGCTTTCATAGGACATCCCGGACATGGTGGTGCCCACCTGAACCTCGCCAAGCTTCAGCTCGCTGATCGTCCCCCGGACATACATCCCCTCGCTGCTGGTAACCGTCAGGAAAGCCTCTCCGTCCACCTCGCCAACTTCCGGATCTCCTACCGTTTTTACCACACCGTTAATGGTCGCCGTTACCGTCGCCTCATTGAGCTTTCTCTCCGCCTGTTTTACACTGATTCTCGCCTCTCGCAGATCAAGCTTCAAATCCTTGATTTCATCCTCTTTTTCTTTGATTGCTTCCTTCAGCTCGGTGGCCGTGTAGAAATCGTCTCCAAGATCTCCGAAATCATCCCCCCAGATACCGTCATCCGGCTCATTATCCGGTTCATCCACATCCGGAACATTCTTTGTAATTCCGTCGCTTCCAAACGTCCATGTGATATCCGGCGCATAAGCTTTGTCCACTTTTACCGTTCCATTAACGCTGATGGATTTCACAAAGCCTCCATTGACCGAATCACCCTCACGGATTTCAAGGATCGCATAGCTTCCCTTTCCGTCCTGGTTCATTCCGCCCTTTTTCTTTGAAGTACCCGCTTCGTTATAACCGAGAATTTTATTCATAAAGGAAGCATAGATCGTCGTGCCTTCCTTACAGAAGAATACATATGGGTCGTCCTGTGTACCGCTTCCCTTATAGGGTTTGGAATCATAATTGAGCTTACTGACCGCTTTGATCTTACTGAGAGGAGATTTTTCCGTTTCCCCGGAGGGCTCCTCATTCGGGTCAAACACCTCTTCTTTCCCCGGTCCCTGTGTTTCTGGCGCCTGTGTCTCCGTCGCCGGTGTCTCTGGCGTCTGTGTCCCGGTATCCGGTGTCTCCGGAATCTGGCCGGTTTCCTCGCTTGCAGCCGTCATCACTGCGTCCGTCTTTACCAGCACGGCATCCCCCTGTCCTCCTGTACTGGCAGCGCCGTCCGGAACTGGCGTGATCTTCTTAAGTTTTTCCAAATCCTGTTCCGCCGTTTTGATCTTAAGCTTCGTCGCCTGCCTGTTCAGCTTTTCCGACTCCAAATCCAACTCAAGAAGCGTCGTGTCATAGGAGAGAAGCTTGTCTCCTATTTTTACCTGATCTCCCTCTTTTACATAGAGCTTATCCACCAGTTCGTCTTCCAGATATACATTCTGCGTCGCATTTGCGGTAATGATTCCGCTGGTAGAGCTTCCCTCGCCCCACCATCCCATGTTCAGGCTGGACACAGATTGTACCTTTACAGGGCTGGCATTGCTTTTTACCAGATGATAAACGCCATATCCTCCCCCTGCCACCAGAATGACTGCTCCTATGCTGACTGCTATTATGGTTTTCTTTCTCACAGAGCCACCTCCTCTTTTGCACGTTCAGAAATCTCTCCGTCAAAAATATCCACAATTCTTCTCGCATGACGCGCAATCGCACTGTCATGGGTAATCATAATGACGGTCACTCCCTCTTCATTCAGTTTTTCGAAAAGCTCCATGACCTGTTTTCCCGATTTGGAATCCAGCGCTCCGGTCGGCTCGTCCGCCAAAAGAATCTTCGGCCTGTTCACCATTGCCCTGGCAATAGCGACTCTCTGCTTCTGTCCGCCGGAAAGCTGGTTTGGCACAAAACTCATACGGTCGGAAAGCCCCACCCGCTCCAACGCCTCAGCAGCTAACCGGTTTCTCTCCTTTTTCGATACGCCCGCATAGATCAGCGGCAGCGCCACGTTTTCCAGCGCGGTCTGTCTCGGCAGAAGCTGAAAGGTCTGAAACACAAACCCGATTTTATTCAGCCTGATGTCTGCCAGATCATTTTCCTTTTGAAGCAGGATATCCTCCCCGTCCAGCTTATAGCTTCCGCTGGTGGGCTTATCCAGACAGCCAATAATGTTCATCAGTGTAGATTTTCCGGACCCGGAAGGCCCCATGATCGCTGCATATTCGCCTTCTTCCACGTGAAGTGTTACATCCTTTAATACCGGAACCACCATACTTCCCTGAACATAATCTTTATAAATATGGTCTAATTCAAGTATCACTCCATTCCCTCCATTTCTCCGCTGATCTTACCCGACACGCTCGGCATACTGTCTATGCCTTCTTCCTCTTCCTCTTCTTCGAATCCCATAGCATCGTCCGGCATTTCTTCATCTCCGCCTTCCGGCAGGCTCTCTCCGCCATCCATACCGGAAACTCCTTCCATTTCACCCGGTTCGTCAAACTCCGGAATGTCGCCGCCGTCCATGCCGCCCATATTTTCCATCTCACCGGCCTGGTCGACATTCTTTACCGCCTGATTGCCAGCCTCGATCGTCTCATCCGGGAACGCGATATAATCCTCCTCTGTCAATCCATCCGTGATCTGGTACTTCTGAAGCTCTTCGTCAAACTCACCCAGCGTTACCTCCCGCTTTTCCATCCTGTCTTTCGAATTTGCCGCCCAGACATACGCTTTTTCATCCTCCTGAACAATATAATAGCTGTCCAGCCAGATTCCTTCCCGTTCTTCCTCTTGTCCGTAATCCATCTCGATATAGACATGCTGTCCCAGCATCAGTCCGTCCGCATTTTCAAGCTCCACATAGAACGGGTAATTGGTGGAATTATCCATAGAATCTGAACTTACATAATAATTATTTTCGTTCTTTTCCGGATTCTCCAGGTCAACCGCCGTCATGGTTCCTCTCCATACATCCTCGTTTACTCTGGAATGTACCAGAACCGACTGTCCCTCTATAACCGCAGACATGTTCTGCTCATTGACCGTGCCCTTAATCCGAAAAGAACCCGTAGCCAGAATCGTCATGAACGCTCCGCTCTCCCCCGTCATTCCGCCCATGTCGCCAGAGTCCTGAGAATCCTCCTGGATAGACTTCACCACGCCGTCCATCTCACTCGTAACGGTAGCGTTCGCAATGCTGTTTTTGAGCTTTTCGATCTCTACCTTCTTACTTTTCTGTTCATATTCTTTTCTCTTGATCTCGTTTTCTGCCGTATTGATCTGTGTGGTATAGCCAAGCTGCATGTCTGAGGATGCGCTCGCCTTTTCTTTTTTCAGAGAAACGATCTGCTCTTTCGTCTGCTCAATCTCATTTGCCAGACGGTCCAGGTCGATTTCCGCCTGTGCCAGATTCTCCTCCATCTCCTCTACATTATAGGTGAAGAGCCTATCGCCCGTCTTTACCTCATCGCCCTCTTTTACGAGAATTTCATCCACCTTTTTGTCCGAAGGAAGCTTGATCTCCCAGGTTTTCTGTGGTTCTACGATGCCGCTAAACCTGTCCGTCAGTCCGTTCCCGCTTCCCAGTCCGCACAGATCTGCAACCGAATCCACATAAACCGAATGCTCCGACTTTCCACCGGAACTGCCGCCGCTCCGAACTACCGCAAACGCCACGCCTGCTGCCACCACCACCGCTAATGCTGCTCCTATCACTATCATCTGCTTTTTCTTGATTTTCATAGGTCCCTCCATGTATATAATAAAAATTTGGTATCAATGATGTATATCCACACTCAGTATAGCACGCATATCCGTTCATACCTACTTAAAATTCCCTTAAGATTGAATTGCGGTTTTATAAGGTTTTCCGCTGTTTTTTGTTGCTAACGTGTTGCTAACCGTTTTTATCTATTTGTTTTTACTTTTTACTTTTTTATATTATTTAAGGACGGCTCACCGCCGCCCTTTATGAAATTACTTGCTATTTTCAAGGAATCTCTGCTATAATCTTCCTTATGGGGAGCGGTGGCAAGCCCGCCCTCCCTGCTTTGCTTAATCTTCTAATGTTTTTTGTAAGTTATTTAGTATCTTTTGTATTCTCTCTTCTTTTTTCTTTTCATCCTGTTCCTTTTGTACTTCCTCCAAATCATCAATCAGAAATCTTATAAAACCATTAAACTGTTTATCGGTCATTCCCATGTCTTGTATCATGTCCTTTCCTCCTTTATTTGTTAAGTCACTTGCCTTCCTTAACTATCTTCATTATAATATATTTACGTAAGTATGTCAAGTATATTTACGTAAATATTTATATTTTTTCTGCGACACATTTTCTAATAAAATCATTTAATGATAGTCCTTCTTTTTTTGCGGCGGCTTTCCATATGTCTTTCTGCCCCGCTGGGACAGTCACGTTAATACGATCATAATTGCTTTTTATCCATTTATTTGTTGCCTTTTTCTGAGCCTCTGTATATGGCATATTATTTTCCCCCTTTTAAAGAAGTATATCACAATGCGTATATTTACTCAAGTATACAATGTGCACAATATATTTGCGTAAATATTGTCACTTTTTCCTATTGATATATTTACGCAAGTATATTATAATATAATCAACAAAGGAAAACAAACGGAGGATAAACAAAATGAGAAAATTCGAAACAGGAAAAAGATATATGGTTGGGGCAATGGCATTTGAAGTAATTAGCAGGACAGCAAAAACAGCTACCGTAGCAATGATACAGCACGCTGGAAGATTCAATGAAAGAGTATCCGGAACAAAGAGACTGAAACTTAGCAACTGGGAAACCGGAGAAGTTATATTTTACAGCTGCTACGAAATTCACGCATAAGAAACCGCCCGGTTGCCGGGGCGCAGAGTCCGGCAACAGCGACCTTTACCGGCTGAACAGTAAAGGGGTGAAAATCCGATACAAAAGAAACCAAAAACCACATTTCATATACAGGAGGTACACACTATGGAACTTCATCTTTTCGAAACTCTCAGAAACGCTTTTGAATCCAGCACACTGTCAAACAACAGGTTTTTATCTGCTTTAAACTCTGCATCCTGGGACAAAACATTTTACGCCGATGGAGAGCACTATTTCTGCAAAGGCGGCTTCTGCTTCACAACCCCGTCTTTAAATCCTTTTGAAATCACTCGTAACTGGATGCCGTCAGCTATGTTTTCCGATGGCTCCTGCATCGAATTTTAACCACACCACCCACCCGGCGGGGCTGCGCCGGGAGAAAGAGAGAATAAAGTGAGCAGGCGGCAGGCAACTACCGCCCTCTTTTTACGCTTCCCGGACCCGGTACGCTCCTTTTACCACGGCCGGGAGCCAGCCGCTTTTGATCTGAACCCAGATGGTCCCGTCCCATGCTTTGGTTACGCTTCTGATCTCTACTACCTTCCCCTTTTTCAGCTTTGCCTTGTTCCCGGCGATGCGCTTGCATTTCTTCTTTGCGGATGCGGAAAGCTCCGTGTATTTGACATATCCCGCCTGCTGGAACTTCGTAGACACGCCGTCGCTGATGGCAATATCCTGCGCCAGCTTCACTTTCATTCCGGATTTCAGTTCCGGCTTCTTTTCGGCATTATAATACTCCTCCACTCGCTTTTTGAACTCTGTCCACGTCCAGCTTGTCCGGTACTTGTTGTTATGCACATAAGGAGCCGGGCAGGTCTTATTTACAATATCATAATGCCTGAGCACATTTCCGGCCGGAATGCCAAGTTCCAGCCTGAGCCTGGCTACCAGCCACGCGCAAGCCTCCTGTGTCTCTGTAGTGAAATACCATCTCTTATCTTCTGCACTGGTGGAATCCCCATCACAGCCGCAACACATTTCAATGCTGATCGTATTGCTGTTTCGGGCGTATGGGTGTTTCTGCCTGTAATAGCCTGCTGTCCCTACTGCCCACGGCACCGCATCCAGGCTACAACGCTGGTAAATGGTTCCATCTCGGAAGATGTAGAAGTGCGCGCCGCATCCGTCCGGAGCAAGATCATAGCCCTGCCCGGTCGTCCCCAGGTAATGGACGGCAATGTATTTTTTCTGGTTGCCCCAGCACGGGACGTTTCTGTTGCTGATTACATTTGTGATTTTATGTGTCATATGATTCTCCTTTCCTGCTGCATTTTTGCAGCATACAAAACACCGCCCATTTCTGAGCGGTGTAATTGTTTCCCTGTTTTCCTTTATTCGCTTGGCAATCTTTTACAGATAAGATAGATAAACTCAAGTGTCTCATTCTGTTCTCGTTTAATCAATGATAGTTTCACCCATACCTAAAAGTATAAAAAACACTTTTCTGCATTTTATTTCATCGAATCCTTTCAGAATCTGGAATATTTTTTTCAGATAATATGTTTTCATACCGCTTACACCTCCTGAACCGGAAGTGAAAGCTGTTCGTATTCCGGAATTTTCACGAAATCCGCCGGAAGGTGGATGCCGAACTGCTCACACTGGATTTTAAACACTTCTGCTATCTTATGCGGGGCTGAACCCTGATTTTTCATGATTCTTTCTGTTACCCTGCCCAGGTCTGCGACACCAGATGCAACCCCCGGATGCAGAGGAGCAATCTGCTTTCCCTCTTCCATTTCATGGAATCGGTTAATGTATCTTGCGGTGAACTCTGTCCCTCTCTGCCCGGTCATTTTATGGGCTATGAATTCACAACCTTTCTTTGTGACAAAATAACAAGGTTGTCTTTGTCCTTTTGCATCGATTCTTTGAGACTCCGTAAAGAAATCAACCGGGGAAATATTTCCCTCGTTAAGATGTCTAATATATTTACGAATATCTTTCAATAAATCCGCATGTCGCTTTCCTACCATTTCCGCCACTTCCAGAGAAGTGATTGCTGTTCTTGTTAATTCGTTCATACCGTCACCGCCTTCCCGCAAGTCAGCAGTGATACCGCATACTGAAAGCCCCAAATAAAACCCTGTTTCTCATAAGATACTGCATAGTCGGAAATATAATCTTCAACCTCTATCATCTTGCTTTTTCCCAATGCCGCTTTCAGTTTTTCATATGCTTCTTCTACCTCCTCTGTATCTGTCAAGTCATCTCTTAATTTTTCCATGTTGTAATAGATTTTCTCAATTTCACCCATAATAAAATCTCCTTTCAAATTGTCCTTGAAAGAAGTCCCTGCCCATGATAGAATATTTCATGGAAGGAAACTTCTATGGTGAAACACTCGTGTGTCTTGGTAGGATGACGGGTGTTTCTTATTTCTTTAACTCTTCGTCGATTTTTTCATTAAGCCATTCTTTTTTTGTCTTTTTATTATTTAACAACTTTTCTTCAAATGCTTCCATCTTCCCTCTTTCGATTTCGACATAAAAAGCTTTTGAAGTCTTTCTTCGCTCTTTGAAATAATCTGCACGGCTTTTATTTTCTGCTACTGTTCTCACCTCTTTTCTTGTAGCTTGATACAAGTTTATCATGTATCTTGATACAAGTCAAGAGGTTTTTCAAAATTTTTCCACCCTACCTATTGAATTAAAAAAGGACGGTCACCCGCCCTCTTATTGTTTATGAGAAAGCCACCGGCCTTTCGACTGGTGGTCTCCATCTTACATATTCACTTTCTGCATCAACGCTTCCTGCAATACCTGAGAGAAATTAATATTCTGCCGCATTGCCGCTTCATTCAGCCACTCCGGTATTGTCAATGTCTTTTTAACTGCCCGATTATTGTGCACCCTTGCATATTCTGCCGTATCACACGCAACATAATTCATAAATTCTTTTCCGGACAACTTGACATTTTCCTGTTCTGTTGGCGCTGGAATCACTTTCCCCTCGGCTTCATAATCATAAAGCACAAAAGCCAAGACATCCTCTGCCATAAACAAAGCGTCCTGCAAATCGTCTCCGCAGGTGTAGCACCCCTCTAAATCTGGAAAGAATACGGAATAGCCGCCTTCTTCCTCTGGTGAAAAAATCGCCGGATATACATATTTCGCCATTTTCATGACCCCTTTCTTACTAATATCTATATTGGAGATGCGGGGGCTTTATTTCAGCCCCGCATCCTTTAGGATTCTGTTTACTGTTCCAGTTGCTATTTCTTTGCTTCCATGTCGCGGAATCATGAAATTCCTTCCAGTTATATCGCTATGCCATTTATCATGTTCTTTACCATGTTCCACGAGATAACAACTGCTTTTCTTCAATAACTTAACAAGTTCTGATGTTTTCATTGTATCCCCCTTTCATGGTTTTATTATAACACGTATTCACACGTGTGTCAACAATAAATTTAGATTATTTTTCCTCCAGCTCCGGCAGTCCTGCCACTGACGTAAGCAATGACAGCACGCCAGCCAGAACGGACGCAGATGCTACATACTTCCAGTCTACCGCCCCCATGACTGCCGCCGTACCGATTCCGGCTACCGCCGCCTGTGCTACGGTCTTTACTGCCCTGACTCCTGCTGCCTTTGCCCATGTTTCAATCTTTTTATTCTTCATGCTGTTCTCCTCTCTTATTCGCTAAATGTAAGTCCTGTATTTCTTTATACATCTTTGTAATCATCCCATTACCGCCCAACTCATGGTATGCCTGGTACATCTCCTCGAAGTTCTGATAGGCGTAAGATGGGATGTATCCTTTCACCATGTATTTGTCATGGTATTCGATGAGCTGCACCCGCAGAAGGAGCATCGTCCCCCTGCTGTTCGAATCCCGGTCGCGCTTCTGGCGTTTTAAAAGCCAGACAATATAGCCTAGCACGACCGGGACGGCCGCTGTGCAGATTTGTGTTAAACTCTCTATCATGTCCTGTTCCTTTCCCCGGTTTCCCGGCTAACGCAAATTTTCTCAAAATAAAAAGACCGTTCCCGGTCTGTCCCTGATTCTCATATGTTCCTCCTTATGTGTTTCTCACAATCCCCTCCACAGACAGCACCCGCAGGCTGGCAAAGCCCCAGCCTGCCTTGTTGCTCACATAAATGCCTACTCTGTTGTTTGTGAAATCACACATTACACGCATCACTCCATTATAGGCTGCGCTGGCATAGCCGCTTGCGCATATCTCATTATGGCTCCTATTGAAGATGCAATAGCCCCGCATGCCGTCCCCGACTTCTATCCACATCCGGACTTCCTTCCACTCCGAAAGCCCGGATATTGTCGTGTAAGCCCACGTCGTGAGCGCATCAGCATATATGCCCGTCGCGGAAGTGTACAGGGATACGGGACTGGTAAGTGTGTCTGTCAAATCCCCCACGACGTACCAGTAGCTTCCGCTGTAGACCAATTCCAGTACCGTCCCCGTTTTTATGCCGTCCTTTGGAATGTAAGTACTTTTATAGTAAATGTATTTCGCCCCGGTGCTGTTCACATTCAGCGTTGGGTGGTTCGCTGTGTTCGCATTCGCAAAGCGCACCATCACCCTCGCCCCTGTCACCAGTGAAAAACCGGTAATGCTGCACGTTTTCGCCGCCGTGCTCCCTGATGTACTGCACGCCGCATAATGGCTGACGTTTGCCGTGCCGTTAAAAGCAACGCCGTCGATCGCCCTTGCGGTCGTGAGTTTATCCGCCGTGCCGAGTTTGTAGTCTACGTAGGACTTCATATAACTCCAGACCCTCCTCAGGCCGACTTCATCCAGATACTTCGCCATGTTTCCACTCCTTTACACGCAGATACTGTCAATTTCCGCATTCGTCATCGCTTCCACAGAAAACATACCTCCAAGTGAATCCCACTTCTCACCGTCCCAGGCGACATTTGTCCCCGCCGCCCCGTAGGTGGACGCCGCTTCAATATTGTAGACGTTCCCTTTTTCCTGTCCGCTGGACGGCAGGTCTGATGAGGTTCCTACCGTCCCTTTGTACTTATATACGCCCGTGATGTCGGTTTTCAGGGCGTATTTTGATGCTTCCTGGAAAGCGTCGAGCTTTATTTTGTCCGCCGCAGACATCGCTCCGTGGCTCGTACTCGTAGCATTATCCGCACTAATTACCACTTCGTTATCACCTATTGGATACACCTGCACGGCGTTATTAGGTATCCCATGTAGCATCAGGGTAGCTCCCGGCACAGTTGCCTCCAGCACAGTGCTTCCCATTCCAGGACCCAGTTGTATGCGTGCATATGCCGCCTGGTTTTTCTGCGCCCCGGTATCTATCCCTGCCAGCTTATTTTTTTCCACTGTCGTGTAGTCGTTTGTGCTCAGCCCTTTGCCTGTCTCCTTTGGCACGAACTTTGATTTGATCTTCTCCCAGAAATGGGATACTCCGTTGCTGTCTAAATATGTGTTTGCCATTCTTTTTTCCTCCTCTATTTGCATATATCATCTATTTCCAGATTTGTGATTGCCCCCGTATAGTAGATTTCCAGCCCTCCCACCTGCTGCGCCGTTAGCCCCTCTACTTTGCTTCCTATGATAAATTTCCCATTTGACGTGTTTCCCACGCTCTCCGCGGCGGCCATGAGCTTTTTCTGCATGTCGGAAAAGCTGGTGCTTCGGTTTGCGAGCTGCACCGTGTTTTTCTCCGGGTGGTCGGGATAGCGTGTGATGCTGACGATCCGCTCCCTGGCCTTTACTTCCAAATTCGGCTCGATAATGTCCGCTTCATCCCCCAGGCTGAAACGGAAGTCCTCATATCCGTCCTGGATATTTGCTGCGTCCAGCACCTGCGCTGTGTAAGTGGTCTTTGGGACGGACAGCTCTTCGAGCTTCTTCTGCGCCGCACGTTTTAGCCCTTCGGCATCTGTATAATTGGTATCCTCCCAGATGATCTCCCGGATGATACCGGAATACTTTGTGTTGTCCAGGTAATCCTTATTTCCGTTTACTGCTCCAATCCGCAGCCCGTCTTTCCCGATCGGATAGATGCGCGTATAGAAATCGTGCGTATCCGTCTTGACCTCCAGGGACTTCAGGTTAAACCCTTTTATAAAGCGTGCCGGACTGTCCCGGTTCCCCACCCTGCTATACAAGCGCACAGTCTTTGATGCGGTGAGGAAAGCCATCTCTACCCAGAAGATTTCTGCAATCCTTTCCAGCACCTTCATACTGTCCGTATTATTTTCCGTGATGTTCCGTGTCTCCTGGTTATCCGCTGAAAGATTCCTGTAACTCCAGCCCGTTCCCTCCAGAGCCGCCCCGACACACGCTTCCAGTGTCATCCCCGCTGCGGTGAAATTCTCAATGCAATGCCCTGACAATGCGTCCGTGTCCTGTGCGGCCACGACAGAGCCGTACCGCCCCTTGACAGGGGCTTCTTTTACACGGTAGCGCTCCCCCTCGTATGTAATGAGTTCCTCACAGAAGATGCGCCCGTCCTCCAGCGGATACGTGAAACTAAGCTGTCTTTTTATCATGCCGTTATCCAGCTTTTCCTCTACTTTGAAGTCTTTCCTCTGTAATGCAAAGCGTTTGAAAATGTTTCCTGTCTGATCATAAACCTTCATGGCGTCCCTCCTTCTACAGATAAACGGGTGTAAGCCCTAAGACAATATAAATATCCTGCTGCCTGTAGATCGTGGTCTTATCCGGGTTGTCGATCTCTACCCGGATTTTCTGCCCCGGAAAGCCTGCTTTTAACTGTGACGGCATACTGTATTCCAGCCTCCCCCAGTTCCCTTCTGCATTTGCCGTCCTCTCTTTTAGCTTTCCGGTTTTCCCTTCGATTTCTATATGCGTGATTCCTCTCCCTGCATAATTCCCGTCCGGCTCCATGTGTTCCCTGACGTCTATTGTCATGTCCCCAGCGTCTTTTCCGGCGGAATTCCTACAAAGCCCTGAGATGCGGATGTTTGCGTGCAGGGCGTAATTCTTTCCCTGTACCTCAGGAGCTACGCCTGCTTCCTCCGCATCACTGCACATTTTCCCCTGGTTGATGATTACATCTACAAGTACTGGGGCCGTTGCCATCTGCGTCTGCCCTGCATGAAATTCGTTTGTCATATTTTCTATATAATCTTCGTACAGGATTCCCTCATTCCCGCTTTTATTCAGTTGGAGGCACGGGCTCCACAGGTAAGCCTTCCGCCCATACTCGTACCCCGTGCATGACAGGGTCAGGGTGTCCCACCTTCCCTTTCCGGGTCCGTATTCCTCCTGGCTGGCCTTTGTGAGCGAGAGTTTAAAGGAACGCCGTTTTCCGTTATCTGAAAAGCCGCTGATGCTTACGTTCACGACTTCTGAAAACAACTGTAACAGCCGGCTTGCGTTTTCCCATATCTCTTTCCTTCCTTCTCCGTAAACATTTAATTTCAGCGTGTATTCTTTTGTCCCGAATTCCGGTGGCATCATGACGGGTATCGACGCGCCGTCCAGTATTTCCGTTGCATTCGTCACTGTCCGTGCCGCTGGCGTGATGTTAAAGAATTTTGCATTGCACGTTGAAATATCCACGCCGTTTACAAGCATTACTGTAGCCATGTGTATCCTCTCCTTTCCTGCTGCGTTTTCGCAGCGCAAAAACACCGCCCATTTCTGAGCGGTGCAATTGTTTCCTTGTTCTATTTAATCATTGATTACTCATGACGGTAAGCATTGAAACACTCTTTTGCATTTCATTCTGCTCTCTCCTTTATGATCTCCAATACTTCCTGATTTGCATAATAAAGTGTCATTGTGTATATTTTTCGAAGGAAATCTTCACATTCCATACACTGTAAAAGAATTCGAATTTCCTTTTTGTATTTTTCTGCCACGTCTTACACTTCCTGAACCGGAAGTGAAAGCTGTTCGTATTCCGGAACTTTCACGAAATCCGCCGGAAGGTGGATGCCGAACTGCTCACACTGGATTTTAAACACTTCTGCTATCTTATGCGGGGCTGAACCCTGATTTTTCATGATTCTTTCTGTTACCCTGCCCAGGTCTGCGACACCAGATGCAACCCCCGGATGCAGAGGAGCAATCTGCTTTCCCTCTTCCATTTCATGGAATCGGTTAATGTATCTTGCGGTGAACTCTGTCCCTCTCTGCCCGGTCATTTTATGGGCTATGAATTCACAACCTTTCTTTGTGACAAAATAACAAGGTTGTCTTTGTCCTTTTGCATCGATTCTTTGAGACTCCGTAAAGAAATCAACCGGGGAAATATTTCCCTCGTTAAGATGTCTAATATATTTACGAATATCTTTCAATAAATCCGCATGTCGCTTTCCTACCATTTCCGCCACTTCCAGAGAAGTGATTGCTGTTCTTGTTAATTCGTTCATACCGTCACCGCCTTCCCGCAAGTCAGCAGTGATACCGCATACTGAAAGCCCCAAATAAAACCCTGTTTCTCATGAGATACTGCATAGTCGGAAATATAATCTTCAACCTCTATCATCTTACTTTTTCCCAATGCCGCTTTCAGTTTTTCATATGTTTCTTCTACCTCCTCTGTATCTGTCAAGTCATCTCTTAATTTGTCCATGTTGTAATAGATTTTCTCAATTTCGCTCATAATAAAATAAAATCTCCTTTCAAATTGTCCTTGAAAGAAGTCCCACCATCTGATATGATAGATTTATCAGAAGGAGACTTCTGGTGTGAACAGTCGTTTGTGCTTTGGTAGGGTGCAACGACTGTTTATTTTTCGAGTTCTCCGTAGACCCTGTCAATTCCCTTTCTGATTACATCAGTTTTACTCATCCCGGTTTTTTCCATGCAAAACTTAATCTTTTCCATATCTTTTTCTGAAAGTCTAAAGCTCTCTCTATAGCTTTTAGGTTCGTTTGTCGGCCTACCTATTTTCTTTTCTACTGTAATCACCTCTTGACTCTTGCCATTTTCCCAGTTATCTGCTATCCTATATTCGGGTACAGGCGGTGGCAAGTACCGCCTGTTTTGTAGCTTAGCCTTGTTTATTTATTAAGCAAGGCTTTTACTTTTTCTTTCGCTTCCTCTAAGTCCCTGCACTCATTGAGGATTTCCAGAATCTTTCTTGTCTGGTTCTCTTCTGCGACTTCTTTAAGCAATTCACCTACATTCATTTCCTCGTCCATTTGTTCCTCCTTTCTGGCTACTTGCCTGCCTTACTCGTTAAGCTCTTCCTTAACTGTCTTTATTATAACTTATGTCATGACAAAACTCAAGAGGTTTTTCAAAAATTTTTCCACCCTACCTATGGAATTAAAACAGGCGCAGCCTTTCGCCGTGCCCTGTATGATTTTCTCCATGCAAAAAGCACCCGGATTTCTCCACCCGGCTAAAACCGCATCGTCTGTCTTGCCAGCTCATCCCCCATCGCCGGGGCGACCGCACCGACAAACTCCCCGGTATCCAGCACGACTTTCATGTACCGGATTTCCTCACGCATTGCCCGCATTTCCGCCATCAATCCGCCGATCATTTCCGCCACGCCGGAATTATTGACCGTGACATTCGGCGTCTGCGGGACTGGTGCGGCGGTCAGCTTATTCAGGGCGTGAATCCCTGCGCTGGTGTTCAGGTTCGCTGTATATTCCGATAAAGCGTCCTGCTGCCGTCTGGTCTGTTCTGCTGCCTGTTCCAGCATCGTGCCTACCATGTCTGCCCCGGCGTCCGCCGCTTCTTTCGTCCCGTCCTTGATTCCCTGCGCCACGCCAGCCGGAATCTGTTTCCCTACCACGTCCCGGAACCTTCTGGACGGGGAAGCGATGCCCGCTTCTTTCTTTATGGCCTCCTCCAGCTCCTCTACAAAGGATTTTGCGCCTTTCTTGATCTCCAGCTTGTTTGACAGCCCCTTTAAGATTCCCGAAAGCGTGTCCTTTCCTATGGCCTTTCCCTTTGCCGGGAGGTCTCCTATGCCGTCCGCTATGGTGGACTGGATTCCTTTCAGCTCTGTCTTTGTCTTTTTTGATTCTGCCTGCTTCTTAAATCCCTGGATGAGCTTGGCCGTTGCGTCCTCCCCAAGCGTTGTGGCCTTCTTTGCAAGTTCCTGTAATGGTTCTGAAATGGCGGCGGAAAGCTCCGCAGATGCTTTTTGGTATTCCGTCTTATATGCGTCAAGCTGTTTCTGCGCCTCCTCCGTGATTTCCTTTATCCTCTTTTCCGTTTCCGCCCGGAGGGCTTCTGTCTCTTTCGCCGCCTGCGCCTCTGCCAGCCTGTCCTTTTCCTCGTACAGTCTGTTCATGGCCTTTAGCTCTTCCTCTGTCGCTGTATTCAGGGAGAGGATCGTCGCCGCCGCTGCCGGTCCCATTTCCCGCAGCTCTTCCAGGAAAGAATCATTCAGGATATGTTTCCCCTCCAGCTCTTCCAACTGTTCCATCCAGAGGGCGTACCCGGTCACCTGTGACTGCATGTTTGCCAGAAAGACTTCCGGCGCGTCCGCCTCGCTCTTGAACCCGTCAAACAGCCCGAAAGCGGATTTGATTGCCGATTTTCTCTCTTCGAAAGCGTTCTCGTATTCATCCGTGAGGTCTTTGATGTCGTCTTTCAGCTTATCGTTTACTTCCTGGCATTTTTCATAATATTCGTCCTCCAGTGCTTTCCGCTGCTCGTTATAGCTCTCCTGCGCTTCGAAGATCTTCTTTTCGACCTCCAGCTTCTGGGACACCGTAAGCCCGCTGCTCTTCTTCACCTGCTGCCAGTATTCTATTTCCGCTTTGGCTGAGACTTTGTAGAAGGATTTGTACATGTCAAGCCCGGAGCCGGAAACGCCGTATTCCACCGTGTCGCCGCTGTTTTTTATTTCTTTTTTGATGGCCTTGTTGATTTCCTTGATCTTTTTTGCCGCATCCGCATAGGTCTGTGTGCCTTTCTTGACGCTCTTTTTTAGCTGCTGCCAGACGTATTTCTGCTGCCGGAGCGTTATATTGTCTACCGCCGCCTTATTTTCAACGTATTTCTTTGCCGCTTTGGTAAGGTCGCTGTAATAAGCGTCTGCGCTCTTTTTTACCGTCTGCTTTCCTTTTTTGGTGTATTCCGACACGTCAAAGGACTTTTTAATTTTTTGCCTGACTTCCTTCATGAACTTGTCGTTCACTGCCGCATTCTTCAGGGCTTCTTTGTAAGACGCCGAATCTTTTTTTACGACCTTCGCCAGCTCTTTCCAGAGTTTCTTTTCCTGCTCGATCGCGACGTTATGGCTTTTTAAGTATCTTGCAATCCATTCTTCCGACGTCTTATAAACTTCGGACGCCATATTTTTCGCTGCCTGCACGGGGTATCCTTTACTGTTCTTTATCCCGATTCCCAGACCCTTTGCAACGTAATCACCCAGCTTTTTGAACGCCCCGCTTGGAGAATGGATGTCAAGCTCTTCCTGCGTCCCTTGCAACGCGCTTCTGGCCAGTCCTACGGAAGCGGACACGACGTCCTTTTCTCCGTCCAGGATTCCGAGCGCAAGTCCCTGGGACATGTAAGCGCCTACCTGGTTTCTCCATACACGGGACGGGCTTCGTGACTCTGTGGTTTTGTTTGCCCTTCTCTTTGCCTCCGTCAGAACTCTCTCCACCGCCCTGTAGACCAGGTTGGAATTGCTGTGCATCCCTGCCGCCACGCCCGCCATCATGTTTTCTCCTACCTCCCGGAACTGCATGTAGTGGCTGCCTGCCGCCTCCGCCGCCTGGTCCATAACGGCGTCTGACTTGCTGACGACTTCTGATTTCGCCTCTTCGGTTCCGGCTCCTACGGCTTTTGTATTTTTCTTTCCGCTCTCTTTGAACTCCTTTTCTGATTTCCCCTGTTCTTTCAGTATCATGTCCTGGAGCTTTGCGACTGCACGCACGGCTTCTTCGCCGCCGTTTAAGATTCCATTCCGGATATCTTCCGGGATCTCGATTCCCACTTCCCCGGCAAGCTCCGTCAGGAAGTCAAGCTGTGCCGCCATACTCCCTTTCATCTGGGCGATTGCTTCTTCAATAGATACCTCCCCGGATGCGATCTTATCTGCGAGTCCTTCCGGGATCTCTGCGCCGAACTGCTTCGCCGCCTCTACCGTCTGGAGAAAAGCATCTTTTATCTCATCCGAGATCATCTGCCCGCCGTCTGCGGCTGCGGATGCGGCGCCCTCAAGGGATTTCTCCAGGTTGGAATAGTCAAGCTCTGTAGAATTTGACATCTCGCCCATAGCGGTTTTAAACAGGGACTGGAGATTTGCAAGATTTTCTGCATAGGTTTCCCTGTCAGACAGTGCCCCCGCCCATTGGTCTGCCAGCCTTTTCAGTTCTTCCCCGCCTTCGTTGTTCAGGTTATCTACTAACTGCTGGACGAAGTTCGCCGCCTGGTCCGGCCCCATTTCCAGAAGCTCATCGAAAAACTGTGTGTTCATGTTCCCGCCGATCTCCCCGGCCAGCGTCCGCATGTTCTCTTCCCAGTTTTCCATCGCTTTCCTTCGCCCTTCAAGGTTGTCGCTCAGGGTATCTAAATCGTAAGTTTCCCCGCCGTTGAATTTTTCGAACATGTTGACGTCCATGCTCTGTTCGATGGAGGATTTGACTTCCTCGAATTTTCCGCGCAGGGATTCCAGGGCTTTCTTCTGTGCTTCAGAGGATGCTTCCGCTATTTCCGCATTTTTCTTCATTGCTTTTGCATTCTCCTGTGCGGCTTTTGTCGAATCTTCCATTGAATCCGACGTCTCCTGGATTTCCTTTCCGAGCCCTTCTTGCTCTTTTTTACATTCTTCTACAAACTTCCCCTGTTCCTCTATTACTTCGTTACTGTTTTGTATGTTAGATTTCAAGGCTGCCTGCTTTGCCCTTAACGCATCCGCCTTTGTTTCCGCCTGTCCCGTCAGGTATGTGCTCTGCTTTAAAGTCTTGTTTCCATCTTCTCCTATTTCTGCCAGTTCAGCTTCTACTTTTTTCAATTCCTCTTCAGCGTCTGCCTTTTCCTTCGCCGCTGTGGCTGATATCTGGTTCGCCTCTGCGATTTTTCCTGCTACCTCGGCCATCCGATCCCCATATACGTCCGCAAGTGCTGTCTGTTTCATAGAGTTGACGTAGCCGTCAACCGCATCTTTTCCCATATTTAATTCGCCTGTCTGTTCATTCAGTGCAAGATTTAACCCTGGGATTGCCTCATTTAATTGATTGACGTAACCGAGCATCTCGCCCTTCCGGCTTGCAAAATCCTCCTGACTTCCCGCCAGCTCATAAAGCCTGTCGGCCATCACCTGAAGGGAACTGCTGTCCACTTCCACTTTGTTTTTATTGTCCTCAAATGCTCCCTTACTTTCTTCTGCGCTCTTTTTCAGCTCTTTTAATTCTTCTGACAGGTTATGAATTTCCTCCGCCTGTTCCGCTGTCTCATTCTTCACATTTCTCTGCGAGTTTGCCAATGCACCGAAAACCGCAATGCAGACTCCAACGCCTATTGATATTGCCAACCAGTGCGCTTTCAGAAAGGACATTGCAGTATTCAGTACGTGCGTAGATGTCGCCAATAATTTAGTAGCAACGTCTGCTTCTCCAAGTGATATCCAGTATGCTTTTACACTTGCCACCGCTCCCATGAACATATTGCTGGTGGTTACCTTTACAACTGTGATTGTCGTTCCAAGCCCTATAATCGCCGATTCAATCGGTGCTAAATTATCCGCAATCATTTCCAGCCCGGATTGTGCCATTGGAAGCAGCGTCCTTATCTGCTCCCCCAGCTGCATTTGTATCTGGCGCGTAAGCTGCGTAATCTGGCTTTCCAGGTCATCATATTTTATATCCTTAATTTCCTCCATCTGCCCACGCACATCTGCGAAGGCATTCCCCGTACTTGTCAGGGACTGGACAAATTTCAGGTTGCTATCCTCCCCCATTGTTCCGAAAGCAGTGGCCGCCATTGTAAGGGCCTCCTGTTCGGTTTTGCATTGTCCGATATCGTTCACAATGGAATCAATCACCTGTTTCTGTGTAGCATTCCCTGCCTGCCATTCCAAAAACAAATTCTGAGTTCCTTCGCTAAAACTTCCCAGAGCCCCTTCTATCGTCCCGTCCGCCATCCTGTTTGTTACCTCGTTGATGGCGTCATTGACTTTATCCAGATTGTAGGCTCCGTTTTCTGTTCCATTTTTAAGAAGCTGAAAGTATTCCTGTGCGCTGTACCCTGCCTGGGCGAAATTTCCGGCGTACTCTGATACGTTGTCTCCCAGCTCATCCGTGTAATTCAGTCCAGCTTTCGCACCCCTTCCCATCAAATCCATAGCTTCTTCCGCACTCATGCCGAACTGGTACATGAGGCTCCTGGTTCCGCGGAGAGTTTCATTCATATCCATGTCGAAAGTATCCCGCAGGGCAAAAGCACTCTCCGTCACGTTTGTGAGCTCTGTTCCGTTCAGCTCCCCTAACGTCTGGATGGTCTTTTCTATTGTATTGCCTACATCCTCCAGGCTGTCGCCGTAATTATTTTTATAGACATCCTCAAGAACACCCTTATATCTTTCTACTGCCGCACCGGAAACATTCAGGCTTGCTTCCATCTGGTTCCCGGCTTTTTCAAGTTCTATTGTATTTTCGTAAGCACTCGCTGTTAATTCCTTCAATGCGTCAACTGCCACATCAATTACTTTCCTGGATACAGAACCCTTTAGCGCCTCCCCCCATTTTATAGTCGCCTCCGTTGCTTCCCGCACCCTCCTGCCGTTTCCGTCAATGCTGTGGCTGTGCTGGTCTACGGAACGTCTCGCCTCATCCAAATGACGTTGGTTTTCATTTGATCGGTTTGTCATCCTGGAAAGCTCTGCCTCCGCCCTTGCAAGACTCGCTTCCCATCCCCTGACCCTGGCTTCCTGTTTTCCGTAATTCTCCCCGGCCCTTTCCAGGGCTTTGCGCAATTCCTCGACTGCCTCTTCCTGCCGTCTCATCTCTTCTTCCGAAGCTTCGCCCGCCGCCCGCATGGCTTCCAGGTCTCTTTCGGCGTTTTCCAATTCTGCGCCTACCCGTTCAACCTTCTGTCCGTATTCCTCGTATTTCCTTCTGGAGTTTTCCAGCCCTTCATTTACCCTTTCTATCTTCTTCCGCTGTTCATCCAGAATCCTTCCATAGATCTCCTGTTTCCGTCCCAATGCTTCCACGGAATTCAAATTTCCTGCGTAATCCTGGTTCACCTTTGATATTTCTGCTTTCATTGCCTTAAGGCTATTATTTACGCTTGAAACTGCTGTCTTAAACTGGCTCTCCCCGTCCAGCTTAATAAATGCGCCAATTTCGAAATTTTCCCCTGGCATGTAATCCCTCCTTGCAAAAAGGCATCGCAAATATCCCTGAATGATATTTGCGACGCCTTTTGATACGCGGCTCCCTCAGTCCTGTTGATTTATTCTTTATTCTAAAAACATTGCTAATACTGCAATCCCAATCAGTACAAACAATATTCCAAAAAACCCAAGCGATGCAATGATTGACACAAACGCCAGTAATATGGCTGTCGTCACCCATCGCACCGTTTTACTTTTTAGTCTGCACTCCTGTGTAGTTGGGGTGTCTGTTTTTCTGCATAGCCATTCATACAACTTTGCTGACAGATCGCCATATTTGAACACTGCCAGGTATATGACTGCCATCCTTACAATCTTGATTTCACTGGGCTGCTCCGTGTCTGCTTTCCCGAATCCATATAAAATCCAGTGCTTTGTCTCCGGCGTGCTTTTATAAAGCACTAATAGCGCCGTCAGCGCTAACAATGCAGCCAGTAGCCAGCGTACCTTTTTCACTGTTGGATCTGTTTCTTTCCGCCCTGATGCTTTCCTGTATCCCCACGCTGCAACATCTGCGATCTGTAAGATGGCCAACCATATGCCTGCTGCTACGAATATTTTCAGTAACATGTTTCACACCCCCATTTCAATCCCTTCCTTACGTGTCTATTATATCGTTTATGTCTGCGGAAATCAAGGTTTTAGAACACCTGGTCTATCGTCACTTCCTGCTCTTTTAATCCACTCACTTCCAGGTGCGCATCAAACAGCAGGAAAAATTTCCGTAGTGTCATTGCCATTACTTCTTCCTGACGGAAGTTCAGGATTTTACAGCCGATGTATAAAATGCGGGCAGTGTTTATCTTTTCTGCCCGCCCTCCCCGTTTGGGGAGGCGTATTCATCCGGTTCCGGAAGCGACAGGCCATAAGCCCGAAGGACGTCCATCGTCACTTCAAGAACATTTTCCTAGGTAATGAGCCACCCGGCCTCTTTCTCTGTATACGTTTTCAGTTCGGCCTGTGGTGACCGTTCTGCTTCGTCATTCAGGAGCGCCATCGTCAGATAGCGCAGGGTTTTGACAGACTCTTTCTTGTCTGTCAGCTTATTGACGACTTCCTCCAGACTACAGTCATAATGGTCCTGTACTTCATCTACCACATTCAGAGTAAAGAGAAAATGCCGCTCTGCCCCATCCAGCTTGATCGGTACTCCCGTTGGTTTTAATTCGCTCATGTGTTTCCTCCTTATTCAGAGCCCTTTTGCGGCGTGTCAACTGTTTCATCTCCTTCTGGAACTGCAAGCCCCGCTTTCTGATCCAGCCACGCTTTCGCTTTCTCTTCTGTGGCGAATTCCGCCTGTTCTTTCCACACACCGTCATCTGCCTGGAATACCGTTCCTTCAATGGTCGGCGTCTGGAATGCCACGGTCTCCCCTTTGGTATCCGTCTCGTCGTTCGGCTCTGCAAATTTTACTTTTCTGAGCCATTTTGCCAGATAATACGGCTTGCCATTCCGAATCACTTCCCCATAAAAGCCCACGCCCAGGAACGGTGAAATATCGCTGACGGACGCTGTCACCAGTGCCGGTGTTTTTCCATCCTCCGATGCTTCCGTAAATTCATGTCCCAGCATCTTCGCATAAGCGCTCTGTGTCAGGTCGTCCACATTCAGGGACAACGTGCCATCCTTAAAGGACTTATCGGATTCCGCAATCCCATCGTCCGCATAGAGCTTTACATCGTTGTTGTTCGCTGTCACGGATGCCTTGATCGCTTTTGCGATCACGAACCCTGTATCATAGGTTTTTCCATCTTCTTTCATCGGTGCTGCCACCGGGTATTTTAATCCTACTTTTGCCATCTCTTATTCCTCCATATTCTCTATGATGTTGCACGATATTACTACGTGTGCAGTTCCTGTTTCTTTTTCATACAATGTTCTTACCGCCCCTACTCCAAATCCCGCATCGAGAAGCATCTTTCTGATTCTTCTTTTCATTTCCCGGTAATCTGCCTGCGAGGGCGTGAATAAATGCACCTGCCACCAGACAGATACCCCCTCCGGGCGGTCATCCCTGTAAGCAGTACAGCGCTCATCTTCTTCATTGTACACGATGTACTCTGGTTTCGCGCCTTTGTACTCATAAGGTTTCACCGGAAGTCCTGTTTCTTCCAGCGTCTTTTTTAATAATTCCTCTGCTTTCATCTGGAAACCTCCCGGTTAAATACTTCCCGCATTTTTTCCATGACTTCCGGCGTCGCATTCAGTACGGCAGTCGTTATGATGGGGACGGCCGGGCGGCCTTTTGCGCCAAACTCCATCCATGCGGCTTTCGCCATGTTCCTTATACCCTTCCTGTCTTTTCCTGTTGGACGGACACATATGGAATATCCTCCTGTTTTCCCGCTTCTTACTTTTGTTCGCTTGATGGATTTTACCATGTCCCCGCTTACCCAGTGCGGCGTTGCCTGCCTGATGACTTCCCTCTCTAAGATTGGCGCCGCTTCTTCCAGCATCTTCGGGGCAATCTCATGAATCCGCCCCATCCGCTCCAGGGCTGATGCAAATTCATCCATCCCCCTTACGTTGAACTGTGCCACCTGCGTCCCTCCTTTTCCTTGCAAGGTGCAGGGAAAGATCATTGGACTTTGGCAGTGAATCCATGATTGACTGTACCTGCACGATCTCATAGACTTCCCCCCTGAGTACGGCCAGGTATTCCGTGGACATCCACATCTGGTATGGGATGCGGATAAGCCGGTCAATCTGCACTTTGTTTGTCAAGGCTTCCTGGTAGCGTTTTATCCCTACCGTCCGCTCCCTGTACCGAAACCTTCCGGCCTCCGTGCCTGCATTCCCATCTTCGTCAATCTCCCGGATGCTGCATACGCCGTCGTTGAACGTCTCAAATGTAGCCCTGTTTTCTGGCGTAGTCATCTGCCTGTACCCCCATTCTTAGCGAAATCAATTCCGCCTGGAAATTCACCCCGAACAGTTCCAGGGCGTTATTCCTGGCATAGCGGCAGTAGTCGAAGAGCAGCGCTCTTGGCAGCCCCTCTGCGGTGTAGTCCTGTTCTGTTCCTGCTGCATGGTCGAGATACTTCATTCCACGTTCCAGGATACCTGTCAGCTTCCTGTCCGTCTCGTCATCCTGCCAGGTGATGTCCAGGTAGTTTCGGACATCACCCAGTATTTCCGCTGTCATTTGTCCCGCCCCGTCCGGTTAAGACGTGGCTTTTGCTTTTGTGACCACCGGATTATCTTCCCCATTTGTGACTTCTACTTCAAGCCCGTTCGTCACTTTCACCTCAAGCGGCAGCGGTTTGAGCTTCGAGATATCCAGATAGATAAAGGCGTTGTTGTCTTTCGGCCTTCCCATTCCATACATCTTCGTGATATACACCCGGTTATCCTCTAAGAACTGGTATTCATCCGAATACTCAATCTTTCCGGATGAACCAGCCCCGACGCCCATAAAGTATTTTTTCGGAAGGCCGAGGATCGCTTCGCCCTCATTCAGTACGGAGGACTGCACGACCTTTGTCGGGTACGGGAAGATATTGTTTTTATAAGTTCCGTCCGCTGCCCTCACCGTGGACGATGGTAGTACCTTCTGAATGTAGTCCACCGGGTTTACGACCAGCATGACTTCCGGCACTGTCCGATAGCCGCCCAAAGGCTTTTTTGCCAGCGGCGCTACTGCCGCACAGTACTCAGCGGGATTCAGGGACGTCAATGTGATTTTGGTCTTGTCTGCATATACCCCCTGTGTGACTGCACCGTCCAGGTCTTTGCACATGCCGATCGGCTGGTTTTTTCCGGTTCCTTTGAGGATTCCCTTTTCAAGTCCTCCTGCCGATGCTTCTGACAGGATAATTCGCGTATAATTGTCGAGCCATACAGGACCCAGGGACAACATATCTTTCGGTACGGGAATGAATGCGCTCAGTTTTGCAAGCGTCATATCCATCGTGTCGATCTTTCCCGCCAGTTCTGTCGAAATAGCCGTTGTGAGAGCATCCCATGTCGCCAGGTCGATGTTGTCGGCGTTTACGATCATCTTAATTGCCCCCTGGCAGTTCGTAAAGTCTACCGCGGACAGGAGCGGATGCGCTTCCTGCATGTCCTCAATTACAGAATCCATGATTGTTTCCGGCATTGCCTTATTGATGTCTACCAGCGCCTGCTGCGGGTTTGGCGACTTCGCCGCCTCAATCCACGCCTGATAGAATTTCGTTTCTTCTGCCGTAAGCTGCCTGATTCCTCTTGACGCCAATACGGCCGTATCCCTGCTCTGCCGGAGCTCGCCGTATTCTTCCATGATCCTCTCCTGTACCCCTGAAGCAAACTGGGTAAAGGCTTCCGCCATCGCGTCCTGGTCGTCGTCTTTCATTGCTTTTGACAGCGCCTGCATGAGTTCCATGTTTTCCTGTTTCAATAAATCTTTGTTTTTCATCCTTCTTCCCCTTTCTGGAATGAATTTAAAAAAGCGCTCATCATTTCGAGCACCCTTTTTTCATTGTTATTCGTTTTCTCTCCCGGCGGCAGTTCTTCTGTGACAAACTGTTTCATTTCCTGCCGGAAGGACTGCACGCCGTTCAACTGTTGCCGCAACTGCTGAATGATTTTATTTTCCTGCTGCCGGATTTGTTCTTCGTCTGCCTGGTAGCTTCCGATTTCGTCGCAGAATCCATATTCCAGGCACTGTTCCGGCGTCAGGAAGGTTTCTTTGTCCATCATTTCGGCCAGTTGTTCTTCTGTCAGGTTCTTCGCCCTTTCCATGTAAATTTTGCGGTTTGATTCCATTAAAGTATCCAGATCATCCGCATATTTGCGCAGCGTTTCGGCGTTCCCGTAGGCGTACATGGCCATGTTATGGATAAGCATGGACGTCCCAAGCCCCATCACAATTTTGTCACAGGCAAGGCAGATGACGCTCGCTATCGAATAGGCGAACCCATCTACGTAACATGTCTTGTGTGCCCCATGATGCTTCAGCAGATTATAGATTGCAATCCCTTCTTTGACGTCCCCGCCGTTCGAATTTACATGCAGCTCAATCTCCGCCGTCTCCGGGATTTCTTCTAGCTGCTGCCGGAAATAATTGGCGCTGGTCTCAGCGTCATCGTAATCCCATGTCTCCCAGTTGAAATCCCCATAGGCCGTCACGTCATCGTAGATATACAGCTTATGTGTGCTCTCGCCTTCCATCTGTTCGAACCTGAACTTTGTCTTACTCGTTTTCACCTTTATCACCCCCTTTCAAATTGCCAATGTCTGTATAATTCTTTGTTATCCGGTACGTCCTGCTTTCTTCCGTGTTTAGCTCTGTATCTCCCGCCTTCTTCCGAAGCTCATCAATGCAGTACATCCCGCTGGCAATCAGCTTGTCAATTTTTTCCGCAATCTCAAAAACATCCGTGTGCATTACGGTCGTCGTATCTATTTTCAGATAATTTCCTTTCTGTATCTCTTTTCTGCCGTACCGCTTCCGGTTGATCTCTGTCTGAATCATTTCGCAGATCGGGTCTATGCAGAAGGTAAGAAAATTTTTTGTAATCTTTTCCACGTCCGATACATCGCCTTTCAATAGCGATACCGGAATATTAAACGCCCGTGCTACCGTTTCCACAATCTCATCCAGTACGTCCGTAATATCCTTCATCTCCGATGTGGATTTCTTGCTCTGCTCCGCCGCCTGCTTTGTGTACGTGAATCCGTTATGTAAAGGAAGCACTGCGTTTCGACTGTTAAAAAACTTCTTGAAGCGTTCATTCATCAGTTCTTCGTACACTTCTTCAAACGTCTTTTTCCCGTAAGTCATCCCGCCAGCGTTTGCGTCAATTTTTAACGTCCCCTTCTCCCCTCCGGCTTTTTCGTATTTATCTACGGCGTCCTCCAGAAGTTTCGTATAGCCTTCGCATAAGTTTGACAGGAGCTGCCGGATGTTCTTATTGTTCAGCCGGAAATACAGTACTTCCGACATAGGGAATGTCCGTTTGAAAGTCAGCCCTCCACGGTAGACATTTTTAAAGAGAACCTCTTTCAGGCAATATTCTTCTTTCGTGAAAGACTCTGCAATGACGAGCTGGCCGTCAGCCTCCACCACCAGGCATTCGTTATAATACAACAGCCTTTCCACCAGCTCCTGTAGGAACTGGCTTGAATTCTGGTTCCTGTTTGGTTCATAATTCCATGCGTAATATTCTTCCCTCTCCTTCTCCTTCCCGTCTTGGAAGGTCTTGAACTCGCACTTTGATACACAGTTGGCGATCAGGTTAATCGCTGCGTGTATGGTGAATTCCTCCATTGCGAGGGTCGACATTTGTTCCTGGTCTATGTACTCTTCTATAGTCTTACCGGATATTTCTACTGTTTTCCCTCCCAGCATCTTTCCTCTCAGCCAATTCCAGAACCCCATGCTCTTTTCCCTCCTTTAATAGCTGTAAACATCAAAATTAATATTTCCGTAATCAATCTCTTCCGGCAGTTCGTCCAGCAGTACAACGGTATTTACGAATTCCATGAACCCGTCTGTCTTTCGGTATCGTGGTTCGATTTTCCCGTAAGTGATGTTCCCTTTTACGTCCATAACCTTTTTTGTGTTATGGATATACCAGCGCATGATCGGCGTCTTTCCGAACGACACCATGTGCCTGATAAACAGCGAATTGATAAGTGGCGCTACCTGCATGATGTGCGACGGGCGCACCAGGAAAAGATTTTTTCTTTCATATACATCAAACCCTATTTTTTTGAATGCTGAATTCAACAGTGGAAGCCTGAAATTGTCAATTCCTATTTTCAGGATATTGTACTTTTTTCCCATCTCCTCGAACCATCCCGTTATAATCTCCGGAGGGATATCCGCATCATCAATGAACTCTACATCACCTTCGACCTCCCACTTCTTAAGCGGTGCTTTGATTCCGGTCAAATCCCTTGACCGCGTGCATATGAATGTGTGCTGCATATGGTAAATCCTTTGTTTTTGCCTGAAGGTAAGCCCCGCGCACGCAAAGTCATTTGTTAACGCATAGTCAACGCTTCCGATGCAGTTTTTTCCTTCCAGTTCCGGGAGTTCTTCTTTGGTTGCCTCCTCAATGTCCTTCCACGATGCAACTTCGTTCTCTGCGTTTCCGACAGGGTAGTTACAGCGCTTTGCCATGAACTCTGGAAAATAGTCCATGTTGTAGGGCATGTCCATGATCTCTTTCAGGATGGTTGTTTTCAGGCTCGGAAAATCTTCCAGACTCGGAATCGCTTTTACCAGCTTGTCTATCTGATTCCATTCTTTTTCGTCCTCGATGCGGCACCAAAATACCAATGTCCGGTTCATTGGATTGTATTCTTTCAGGATTGCCCGGTTCTGTTCTTTCTCCTGGTCCAGCACTCCTCCCCTGATGTGCCCGTCCGTGGTAATGGTGATAATCCTTCCATGCCATACCTTTCCAAGCCCCGATTTCAAAGTGTTCATGTTCTGGACATCCGTATACTCATGCTTTTCGTCAAAGATGACGCATCCGGTACGTTTGCTGTCTTTTCCTCTTTTCGAAGAGGTATTGAACCGAAGCATAGACTTTGTTTTCTTTCCTGTAATCAGTTCTTTTGTCGCATGGTAATTCTTTTTCAGCACTGTCCGGTATTCTTCTTTTACCGGGTTTGTGACTACATCGTACACGTCGATAAAGGAAGTTTTTGCCTGCTGCTCTGCATTTGCCATCAAGTCAATGTTATATCCGTTTATTCCGTGATACGGTGACAGGAAGTAGAAACACAGGAACGAAATAAATCCGTTTTTTCCGCTTCCGCGTCCTACCATAACACGGATATCATTGAATACAATATCGCCGTTCCTGAAAGTTACACCTACAATTAAGGCAAATAAAAATGTTTCCCATTCGATCAGCCGATACGGGAAATACTTCTGCAAAGACAGCCCTTTTTCAATTTTTTCATCATCAATAACAACATCGTCCCTTTCCAACGTCTGGATGACGATGTTGTCTATCATCTGTTCCTGCTCCCTGCAATGCTCAACTTCGTTATTTTTAATCTTTCTGATGTACGGGTCGATGTACCTGCTATAGTTCTTCATCCGCATCACCGCCCGATACAAGGTTCACATCCACCGGTTTCAATCCCAGGAAGCGCAGAATGTTTCGCATCTCTGATGATATTCTTCTTTTTTCTGCTGTGGCGTCCGTGTAATTCTTTAGCGTACAGTTTCCGCTATTTTTCATTGCGGTTAACGTCTTATTAATGTAGAGTAAATCGTCATAAAATGACATATACTCTTTCACTTTATCTTCCAGAAATTTCTCCGATAATTTATTCTGTGAAAGCGCATTTTTCAGGCTTTTTTCCGTCATTTTCCTTTCCTTTTCTTCCCCCGTCGGGCGTGCCATTTTACCTCCTCCTTTCTCAGATTTTCGGAATTTTTTCAAATTTCTCTGAAGGCGTGTCCCCCTCCCGGTCACTGACCCCCCGGAGTTTTTTCATTTTTTTAACCCGGGGGGTGTCCTACCACCTTTCTTCATTCTGGAATCCTCTCTTTTTTCCGTGATGTTCTTTATAATGGCAGCTCTTACAGATTGGCTCCAGATTGTCGTCCTCAAGTGCCAGCTCCGGGAATTCCCTCAAGTACTTCTTGTGGTGTACTGTGCAAGCCCGTGTCACCATCCCTTTGGCTTTGCACCTGCTGCATTCATAGTGATTCTCTTTTAGTATCCTCGCCTGCGTCCTCCTCCAGACAGGCGATGTGTAGAACGCATGAAGATTATCGTCCCTTATCAGTCCTTTTATCCATGTAAGCATCTCTTCTGTCATCTCTGAATCTCCTATGTTTGCTGACCGGAACAGGCGGACTTGAGCAACCGGCGCACGCAAAAACGCCCCGTATCTCTACAGGACGTTTTCAAAAAATGTAAGAGGTCATTTCCCTGTTGGGAGAATCGGAACAGATGGAATCGAACCATCGCCACACGGCTTATAAGGCCGCCGCTCTGCCACTGAGCTATGTTCCATCAGCACGGCCGCAAGGCTTATGCAATGCGGCATTGTCATTCTTACTGAGGCGTTGCGCTCACTCTCAGATCAGCCGGTTGCGATCCGGCGTTTACAAAGGGATTTATGGTTGGGTCTCTTTCTGGTCTCCCGATTATTATTATAAATGTGCGTTGTGTGCTTTGTGTGCGTTTTTCAAATAGTCATCAATTTTTCTGCTCACCCTGCTTCTGTCAAGATGCACCTTCCTGGCTACAGTCTTTTGATCCTGCCCCATAATAAAGTACATCCGGAAGATTCTCCGTGTCAGGCTGTCCGGTATTGCTTCCACAAACTCTTCTATCTCTTCACATTCTTTTTCCAGTTCCAGCTTTCGTTTCTCGTACCGCTTACGTCGGCGCTCATATTTTTCATGGTCAAAGCTAACTACCGTCTGCGGTCTTGGGTAGCCTGTTTGATAATCGTTTATCACATCATTTCCCATCATTGTGTCTCCTTCCCCTAAATGGTCGAGAAGGTATTTGATCTCTTCGATCTCTTCTTTACAGCTCTTATATTTTTCCAATCTCTCCTTTGTCATATCCACTATTATCCCCTCCCCTCATTCGATGTCGCCTGCTGCCTGTATTCATATTTAATTATTGCTACCTCGCCGTTATTCCCGCAACAACTCCCTGTATCAAGCTGTTATCTTTCCTCTCAAGCTCTGTAATAACATGCAGGTAGACCTTCTGCGTTGTTGCTGTGTTGGAGTGCCCCAGTCTTTTCGCCACGCTCGGAATCGATACCCCAGCCGCGAACAGGACGGAAGCATGTGTGTGCCTCAGCCCGTGCATGGAAATCACTTTTACTCCCGCCTTTCTGCATAGTCGTTCCAGCCTGTCATTGTAGGTTGTAGAATATATATCTTTGCCTTCTTCCACGAATACCATCTGTTCAGGCTCCATCCCTTTCAGCAGCACAGAAAACCGCGCGATCGTTTCCCAGTCCAGTTCGACCATCCTGTTTGATGATTTATTCTTTGTTGGCGTAAACCCTCCGTGGTGTTTGTAATCCCACGTTTTGCATATCTTCAACTTTCGGTTCACAAAATCAAAGTCCCCGGCAGTCAGTGCCAGTGCTTCCGAAAACCTTGCCCCCGTCTTTGCGATCAGCCATATAAACCAGTCCGTATTCGGCCTGTCCCCAAGTTCCAGCACGCTCATCAACTTCTGAAGCTCTTCCTGCCCTAGAAACTTCGGCTTCTTTTTCCGTTTCGCCATACATCCTTTGATGACGGTTTTCCTTGTCGGGTCACGTTCGATCACCCCATCGTCAAAAGCGTCCAGTAGACACGACCTTAAATGATGGTGAAAATCCCTCACGGTTGTTTCCTCGTGCGTTTCCGCAAATTTATTGATCATGTTCTGATAGCTCGACCTGTTCAGGTCGCTCATTTTCATATCGGGCGCAAGTTCCCTTATTCTCCTGGTGTTATTTTTGTATTTTTCCAGCGTCACTTGCGCTACTGTGCCTGCCTTGTAGTTATCCACCCACTCATCAAAATATTCATAAAACAGTTTTTCCATATTCCCTTTTCCTCCACGGTCCCCCTGAATCCCCTAATACTATTTTAAAACATTTAGAGGGACTCGTTGTACCAAATTTAATTCCGTTTATTCCATTCATCTTTCACTTTATCTAAATCTCTTCCCGTAGGATAACCGTCATAATGAACAGGGCAGTCAGGGTTATTACACTTTACCATATACATTCTCCCGTCACTCATCCATGTTTCAACAACAATTTTATTGTCTTTACATATCCTGCATGGTTTTAATTTAATTCCGCTCATTTCCAAATCCTCCTATCTCAAAATTTGAAATTTGTCAATATATCTCCCGATATATTTTTAA